>JAUXNL010000539.1 GCA_030684415.1 Moraxellaceae bacterium
GCGCCATCTTTCCACGAGCCGGTGACACCTTGACGCCAGCAGCCAAAACGGATGATGCCGTCCTGCATGACGCGCACCCAGCCATCTCGATTGCTTGGGCGGCTTGTCGTTGCGAAGCGGGTCAACCCGCTGGGTTTGATCTGCTGCGGTGCGAAGCCAACCGTCCGAACAATCGCGTCGTAAATGGTTGGGGTCATGCGCCACCCCACAGTCTGGCGAGCAGCGGGCCAACAGTAAATCCAGCAACTGCGATGATGATCGCGGCCTCCGGAAAAGCTATCAAAAAGAGAGCAATCCAGATAAACTTCGGGGGGTGTTTCTCGTGTGAGTTAAGGGTTTGGTCGTCGGAAGCGACCAGCCCTTTTTTGTTGTCGGTCATGCTTATTGCACTCCCGCACGCTGCGCCAGGAACTGCTCGACCTGGTCCAAATCCCAGACGGTTGTATTTGCGCCCAGCTTGAACGGTGCCGGAAACTTACCCTCGGACACCCAGCGCCATACCGTAGCAGGACTGACGGGGACCAAACCCTTTTTTTCCTTGGTCGATGCCACCTCGGAAATGCGGCCAACTCGTTGCGCCATAAAACCTCCTAAAACAGAACAACGCGGGATGCGTTGATGGAGGAACTATGCGAACTTCGTCGACTTTCTTCACCTGCTCTGCTGCGGTTTAGAGCACCCTGAGGGGTAGCCTTACGGGAGATATTGTCTCTGGGAGGTGCAAAAAATCATGTGGTTGAATGATTGGCTTCGCGGGCTTGGTTCCCTTCGGAACATAGGTGGTTGCGAAGTCTTGCAAGTCCCTAGCCACCCCTAGAAGCAAAGGCAATCCCTCTGGAGTGAAAGCCGCTTTATGCGCCTTCCCTCTGTCTTTGATGATCTTCAACAGGCGATACGCTCCCCACAGATGGGCGGATGGAGCCGCAGCATCAAAGTAAGTCCTCAACTGCATGTTTGAGTACTTCAAAGCCTCGCCGTCACCGTACTTTTTCCCGATTGCAAACTCACTGTATTTAGACAGCGCTCCTCGCATACTGGGCCACGGTTTATCCAACCGCCACTGTTCGTAAATCAAGCTCAGTAAATCGCCAGCGACTGGCCCTTGCTTTACGCCTGCATCTGCCGCTTCGCTTAGTTCACCACGACTCGCGATATTCACCAACTCTCGCACTTCTGCCGAAGTGAGTGTGTGCTGCGCTTCTTTTTCGGCAAGTTTTTGCCAATGATTTCGCAGGCAGTAAGAAGCACGGAATTCAGCATTTCTCGGAAAAAGCATCGCTGCAATCACGACATTTCTTGTAGCTTCGAAATCACCTGTAATCGCGAGTGTGATCACTAGGCTACCCCTCGGATCGGCACGACGTTGTCTGCAACGACGGGTGCGGTGTTGATGAACTTGGCCCAATCTGCCATCAGGTTGCGCCGCTTCTCGAAAAGGTCGCTTCGCTGATACGCGGCCACGGTTCCGTCCTTGATCGCGTGCGCCAGCGCCATCTCCCGGACCTCAGACGGGTACGCGGTTGATGATGCACACCAGCTTGAAAACGTCGCCCGGAATCCATGCGGTACAGCGTCAACACCCATGCTGCGCATAACCTTGGTCATGGTCATTTCAGAAATGGGCTTGCCCTTTTTCATGCCGGGGAATATCAAATCCGTGCCGTCCATGCGCGGCAGTGACTCCAGCAGATTGATGACCTCGTCTGTCAAAGGCACGCGCTGCAACCTGCCGGACTTCATGCGGTCGCCGGGGACAGTCCATGTCTTGGTCGCCAGATCAATCTCGGCC
>JAUXNL010000546.1 GCA_030684415.1 Moraxellaceae bacterium
GGCCGAGATCGCGCAACGACTCCACATCGTCACGATGCGACACGCGCTCCACGTCCTGCTCGATGATGGGGCCCTGATCCAGGTCCGCCGTGACGTAATGCGCCGTGGCGCCAATCAGCTTCACACCCTTCTCATACGCCTGCCGGTAAGGGTTGGCACCGACAAAGGCCGGCAGGAAGGAATGATGAATGTTGATGATGCGATGCGGCCAGGCCGCTACAAAATCCGCGCTGAGAATCTGCATGTAGCGCGCCAGCACGACCAGCTCACAGCCCGCGAGCAGCGACTGCACCTTCGCCTCGGCTTCTGCCTTGTTGTCGCCATTGACCGGCACCAGATGAAAAGGCACGCCAAACGAACGCACATCATCTTCCAGATCGGGATGGTTACTGATGACGCAGGCAATCTCGCAAGGCAGGCCGCCACGCGACCAGCGCCAGAGCAGCTCGAGCATGGCGTGATCGTACTTGGACACCAGCACCGCCACCTTTTTCAGGTCGGCGGCATAGCTGATGCGCCAGTCCATGTTGTAGCGAGCCGCCACTGCATCACCAAAGGTCTTGGCGAGCACACTGCGCGAAAGATCGAGATGCGGCGTCTGGAATTCCAGCCGCATGAAATAGGTGCCGCCCTCCGGTTCCGTGGAGTGCTGGTCCAGCGCCGTGATGTTGGCACCGTGGTTATAGAGGAAGTTCGATACCGCGCTGACGATGCCGGGTTTATCCGGGCAGGTAATCAGAAGACGGGCGGTGGTGTTTTGGCTAGGCATGCAGGAAACCGGGCGGCAGACGCGAAAGCGCAGACTCTACCGCAAACGCCCTGCCCGCAGGAACGGCCCGGCACCGCGACTTGCCGTCTGTCCCGCCTTGATGAGCGCGCCAGCCGGCACATCAGCCAGCGACCCAGCCGCCTTCATCATCATCGTCAGGCTCAGCATCCGCCGGCAGGCCGAGCAACTCTCGGCGATAGCTGGCCGGTGTGCGCCCGGTCCACTTCTTGAACGCACGGTGGAAGGAGCTGGCCTCGGAAAACCCCATCATCAGGGCGATTTCATCAATCGACAGCTCTTCCTTGCCGAGGTAATAGAGCGACGCATCCTTACGGATGCTGTCTTTGATTTCCTGATAGCTGGTGTTTTCTTCCTTGAGCCGACGACGCAGCGTTTGCGGCGTCATGCTCAGTTGCTCGCAAACCTGGGAAAAGTCTGGAAAAGCATTGCCGTATTCGCGCGAGATGATGGCGCGGATCTGCTCCGGCAACCCGATGGGCTGGGCATTGCCGACAATGATCAGCGCCAGTGAATCCTTCAGAAACTTCGACAGCGACAAGGGATTCTGCACCAGCGGCAAGTTGAGCCAGCCCGAGGGAAAGATGATGCAGGTCTCTGGCTGGTTGTATTCGACCGCTGCCCGGAACAGACGCCGGAACTCCGGTGCTTGCGGTGGCTCCGGGAAATCGAAATGGATGGCAGACGGCTCCAGGTTGCGCCCGGTCAGCCAGCTCCAGAAGCGCAGGGAAATGAACACCATTCCTTCCAGGATGATGTCGCGCGACTCGACGGCAGGCGTGAACAGTTGCAGCCGGCTTTGCGTTTCATGGCGCTCAAGCCGTGACTTCAGGGGCAAATCAAAGAGTTGGTAGAACTGCGCAGAGCGCAAAATGGCCTTGCCCAGGCCCGGCGAATTGATGACCGCATGCGCCATCATCGAGAACGTACCCGGTTTTGACTTCTGGCCACGGCCAAGGCCGATGAATTCGTCTTCGGTGCGCCGCATCACGATTTGCAGCAGACGGATGAAATCACTGGTGGCGAGCATCGCTTCCGGCTGCATCAGCAAGGCGGCATCCAGACCCGCCTCGTGAAACAGGTCGGCAAGATCCACCCCTTCTCGGGCAACGCCGGAAAGCAGCCGCGTGACATAGGCAATGCTGATGGTATTCCGGTTCACACAAATCCCTGCCCGGTGGTTTCTCTTTCAAATCAGGAGGTTATCAGATGACTCCCGGGAGCGCACCGAATGCGTGACTGACTGGTACAAAATGTCAGGAATTTTGGGCAATGGCGTCATTGGCGCTCTACAGCCGCCCGCGCAGACTCGCCGCATCCTGTCCGGCGCCCCGGACGATGCCTTGCACCAACTGCCGGAGACCCGCATGAAACGCGCCCACTTTGATGCCGACCACGAACTGTTCCGTGAAAACTTCCGCAAGTTTTGCGAAACCGAAATCCGTCCGCATCAGGAAGAATGGCTCAAGGCTGGCATCGTCTCGCGCGACATCTGGCAAAAGGCGGGCGAAAACGGCTATCTCTGCCCGTTCATCGATGAGCAGTACGGCGGCCTCGGCCTCAAGGATTTCCGCTACTCGCAAATCATGATCGAAGAACTGGCCCGCATCGGTGAATCCGGCTTTGCGCTCAGCCTGCACAACGATGTGATCGCTCCTTACCTCGACTCTTTCTGCAACGAAGAACAAAAGGCCCGCTGGCTGCCGAAAATCTGCTCCGGCGAAGCGATTCTCGCCGTGGCGATGACCGAGCCCGGCACCGGCTCCGACCTCAAGGGCATCAAGACCAAGCTCGAAGACAAAGGCGATCACCTGATTCTCAACGGCGCCAAAACCTTCATTTCCAACGGCATTCTCTCCGATATCGTGATTGTGGCAGCCCAGTATGAAGACAAGGGCATCACGCTGGTCGTGGTCGAGCGCGGCATGGAAGGTTTCGAACGCGGCCGCAAGCTTGAAAAAATGGGTATGCACTCGCAAGACACGGCCGAGCTGTTTTTCAACAACGTGATCGTGCCCAAGGCCAACATCATCGGCATGCCCGGCATGGGCTTCATGTACCTGATGCAGAAGCTGGCGCAGGAACGCATTGTCTGCGCCATCGGCGCCATCGCCGGCGCACAGTTCGTGCTGGAGCACACGCTGGCTTATGTGAAAGACCGCAAAGCCTTCGGCAAGCCCATCGGCTCGTTCCAAGCCAACCGCTTCACCATGGCGGAAATGAAAACCGAAATCACCATCGGCCAGACCTTTATTGACAGCTTGGTCATGAAGTGTGTTGACGGCACCATCACGCCAGAAGAAGCCTTCATGGCCAAGTACTGGACCACCGACCTCGTCAACAAGGTGGCCTACGATGGCGTGCAGTTGCACGGCGGCTACGGCTTCATGCTGGAGTACCCGATTGCCCGTGCTTATATCGATGCCCGCATCACCACGATTTTTGCCGGCACCAATGAAATCATGAAGGAAATGATCGGCCGCGGCATGGGGCTCTGAAAACCAGCATTTGCAACGGGTACTCCGGCTGGCAATCCTGTTCGCGCCAAGTCTGCCCAGCCAAGGCGTGATCCGGGCATGAGTAAAGCGGCTTTTACATACGAAAAAAGCCGCAGGACTTTGGCAGGCAGGCTCAGGCCGAAAGGTTTCAGAATGCAGCCGTTACCGGCGCTGGCCTGACAGCAGGCGGCACTGATTTTTTAAAAGATGTTTTCGGGCAACCGCTTAGCAAGCGACTCTTGGTAAGTGACTCTTCGCAACTGGCTCTTAGCAACTGGCTCTTAGCAACCGGCTCTTAGCAACTGACAACGGGAGAACAACAATGACAATCCGTTTTGATGATCGCGTCGCCATTGTCACGGGCGCAGGTGGTGGACTTGGCCGCTCGCATGCACTGGCGTTTGCCGCGCGTGGCGCCAAAGTTGTGGTGAATGATCTGGGGGGCTCGGCATTTGGCGAAGGCGCCAGCAGCACGCCGGCCCAGAAAGTGGTGGATGAAATCATCGCGGCCGGCGGCGAAGCCGTCGCCAATTACGACTCCGTACTCGATGGCGACAAGATCGTGCAGACCGCGCTGGACAACTTCGGGCGCATCGACATCCTCGTCAACAATGCCGGCATCCTCCGCGACAAGTCCTTCCACAAGATGACGGAAGAAGACTGGGACCTGGTTTACAACGTGCACGTCAAGGGCGCGTTCAAGGTGACCCATGCCGCCTGGGAACATCTGCGCGAGCAGAACTACGGCCGTATCATTTTCACCGCTTCCGCCTCCGGCCTGTATGGCAATTTTGGCCAGGCCAACTACTCCATGGCCAAACTCGGGCTGCATGGCCTCGCGCAAACGCTGGCAATTGAAGGCCGTAGCAAAAACATTCTGGTGAATTCGATTGCGCCTGTTGCCGGCTCGCGCATGACGGAAACCATCATGCCGCCCGAAGTGGTCGAGCAACTGAAGCCAGAGTTCGTCAGCCCGTTGGTATTGTGGTTGGCGAGCGAAGCCAACAGCGACAATAGTGGCGGCGTCTATGAAGTTGGCGCTGGCTATATGGCCAAGCTGCGCTGGGAACGCACACGTGGAGTGGCGTTTGCCCTGGCCAACGGCATCAGTGCCGATGATGTGGCGGCACAGTGGGAACGCATCACCAGTTTTGATGATGCTACGCATCCATCCAGTGGCCAGGAAGCGATGATGGACATGTTTGCCAACCTGCAAAAACGCTGAAACCGCCCTCCCTCTTGCGCGGTTCGTCCTCCCTGCCGCGCAAGAGGTGACGCGTTGCCGCGTGCTATAGTGCGGCTTTCTCCACCGCTGTGTGCACGCCATGTTCGACCTGCATCCCCGGCTTTCGGCCGACACCATCCTGCTGGGCCGATTCCCGCTCAGCCTGTGCCTGCTCATGAATGACATGCACTACCCTTGGCTCATCCTCGTGCCGCAGCGTGACAATTTGCGTGAAATATTCGAACTTCCCACAGAAGACCAGCAGCAACTGCTACGCGAATCCAGCTGGGTCAGCGAGCGCCTTTCGCGCCACTTCAATGCCACCAAGATCAATATCGGCGCGCTGGGCAATATGGTGCCTCAACTGCATCTGCACCATATCGCGCGCTACGAAAATGACGCGGCATGGCCTGGCCCGGTCTGGGGCAAGCACCCGGCCCAGCCCTATACACTGGATAACCTGAAAATGATGCATGACCGTCTGCGCGAAGCATTTGCCGATGCCACGCAAATCGGTTTTGTCTGGGCCGAATGATGGCGCAGGTGATGACTTTCTGGTGAAGCGTGCGTCGCCTGTTGCAAGACCCTGAACCAACACTCGCACTCAGAAGCCGCTTAACAGCCTGAACCCATTCCGGCTGAGCCTGTCGACTCCCCTGACTTTTGTGAATCACCGCATCGAGGCCCGACAACAACTCTTCAGGAACAGGCCGAGGGCACGTGGAGTCTTTGGAAAGCACCTCGGATTCTCGTCAGATGCGCACGAAGACGACGGAGCCACGGCTAGGGCTGGCATCCGCGCCCTGCAACCGTAAAACCGCCTGATGTTGATTTCTCTTTGCAGAAAACAAGGCCCACAGAGATTTATTCTGAGCCTGTCGATGAGCATGCAAATGCACGGAGGCTTTTTTTCAGCAAGCTGTTTCCCGGATCGGGATGGCCGGGTCGCGAGTCAATCACGCAAGCATGATCGATTCAGCGTGGAGCGATTCCGGACAGATGCCGGAATCGCGGGCTGAAAAAGCCCGGAATCGGCGTTTTTCAGCAAGCGGTTAATGACGCGTCAACACCCACGCCATTGTGCGTTCCAGCTCCGCCAGCCCGAAGGGCTTTTCCAGCGTGGCATCGGCCCCCAGCAGGCGTACCAGCGACAATGAGTCGATGCTGAGATCCGTCCGCGCGCGCCCGGACATGGCCACCACCGGCAGCGCCGGAAACCGCCGTTTCAGATCCGCAACCAGCGCCACCCCATCATGCTCAGGCATGACCAGATCGGTGAGCACCACATCCACCGCCTGATCGGGCAAGCCCTGCCCCTGGCTCAAGTAATGCTGCGCCGCTTCACCATTTTCCACCGCCACCCACGGCATAGCCGCACTCGCCCAACGCTTCGGTCAAATACTGGCGCAGGCTGGCATCATCCTCCACCAGTAGCACGCGAGAGAGCGCCGGCTTCACGGCGCATCCTCGACAAACGCTTCGTCAATCGCCTGCAAATCCGATTGCCAGATCGAACGCGTCAACACCTCGTGCACGGCCAGCAGCAACTGCTCGCTTTGCACCGGCTTGGCCAGCAGCGGGCTGTCGTCATCAGAGTTCAGAAAAGCCGCCTGCGCACTCAGGATGATGACGGGCAGGCCCGGACGATACCGCCGCGCCAAACCGATCAGCTCACCGCCTTCCAGACCGGGCATGACCTGATCGGTAATCATCGCCGCGATGGGCGTCGCTACATCTTCCAGCATCATGGCCGCTTTGGTGCTGTCGCTGAATACCAGCGGCTGGTAGCCGGCAGCGGTCAGCAATTCGCCCAACATGGAAGCCACCGCCTGATCATCATCAACGACCAGCAAACGCTCGCTATTGCCCTGCGGCAAATCTTTCACTTGCGGCAAGGGTGGGTGCTCGGCCAACGCTTCAAGCGCCGGCAACAACACCCGGAAAAGTGTGCCATCCACACCGGTTTCCACCAGCAGATGGCCGCCCAGTTCGTGCACGACACCATGCACGACCGACAACCCCATGCCAGTGCCCTTGCCCACCGATTTGGTGGTGAAGAACGGATCAAACATGCGCTCGATGACTTCCAGCGCAATGCCATGGCCACTGTCACGAACGGCCACCTCGACCCACTGGCCGCTGAAACCGCCATGACACGATGCGCAACGCTGCGTGCGGACTTCGGCAAGGCGCGCCAGCACTTGCACGTCGCCATGGCCATCACAGGCGTCGCGGGCATTGATGACCAGATTCATGATGACTTGCTGCAAACCGATTGCATCCACCCGCACCGGCGGCAAATCCTGACTGACAAACGTGCGCAAGCGCAAAGACGACGGCAAGGTCGGGCGCAGCATGCGCGCGGTTTCCTGCACCAATGGTGAGAGGGCCTGCACACGGCTGTCATTGCGGCCGGCGCGACTGAACAAGAGCAACTGACGGATGAGGTCGCGGGCACGCTCGCCGGCGGTATGGATTTCACTCAGATAGCGCGGCAGCTTGCTGTCAGGCGGCACGGTCTGACGCTGGGCAAGCTCGGCGAAACCGAGAATGCTGGCGAGAATATTGTTGAAGTCATGGGCAATGCCGCCGGCAAGCTGGCCAACGGCCTCCATTTTCTGCGCCTGGCGCAGGCCGTCCTGTAGCGCATCACGCTGGCGCTCCATTTGCGCAAGTTCGGTCACGTCCTGCAGCGTACTCATGATGCGCAAAGGATGCCCCTGATCGTCATAGACCAGCCAGGCATTGACCGCGACCGGCACACGCAGGCCATCATCGCCGATCAATTCCTTACGATAGGTGTCGCACCAGCCGCGCGCCAGAATCTGTGCCCGTGCGGCCGCGTCTGCTGCCTGCCACTCGGGCGGTGTCAGCTCGGCAATGTCGCGTCCGGTAAATTGCTGCTCGCCCGCCGGCTGGCGCAGCAAGCGCGCAAACGCCGCGTTCACCACTTCGACCCGGCCTTCGAGCGACATGAAGCAGATACCGTTCGGGCTGGTGTCGAAGAGGCTGCGGTAACGCCGCTCAGAGTCGCGCTGCGCCTGTTCGTTGCGGCGCGCGCGACTGATATCAAACACGAGGCATTTGACGATGGTTTGGTCGCCCTGCGTGGAAATCACGGCATTGGTCAGCAAGGTGGTCTGACTGCCATCAGCTTGCGGAAACGTGAATTCGACATCGCGCAGCACACCATCACGCAACACGCGCGCGAGAAAACGCTGCAACTGGTTTTCGCGCCCCGGCGGCATATAAGCCAGCAGTGAACGCCCCATCACGGACGCCGGCGAGGCCTGACCAATCATCGTACAGAACGGCGCATTCGACTCCAGCACGCGCCCTTCCGGCGTCATGCTGACAAAACCGGTGTGAGTGTCGGCCACCAGCGTGCGATAGACCTGCTCGGCCTCGCGCGCCTGGCGTTCGGCTGAAATATCGGTGAGATGCCCGTCCACCATCCAACTGCCGTCCGGGCGCTGCCAGAGGCGGCCGTGTTCACTGATCCAGCGCATACCGGCCACCCCATGCCGCAAGCGGTAACAGACCACAAAGCGGCCATCGCCCACCATGGCCGCCTGCAAGGCATCCACCAGTGCCGGCCGGTCTTCAGGCTCGATGAGGATGCCCAGGCGCTGCGGGCTCACATGGCGCAAATAATGCGTCGCCGCAAACCCTGTGAGTGGCTCAACGCCCTCACTCAAGAAAGCGGCTGGTCGATCATGATGCACGCCGCCTTCCATTTCTTGCAGTTCGTAGCGGTACACGGCACCGGAAAGATTGGCCATGAGCGTGCTGAGGCGGCGCTCGCTTTCCATGAGCGCAAGCTCAGTCTGCTTGCGGTCATGCACATCGCTGATTTGCGCCAGCAAGAACTGCTGCCCCGGCCCAAGCGCTAGCCGCACGCAACGCACATTGCCCCAACGCTCGACACCATCACGGCGCAAGTAGCGCTTTTCCAGTTGCACCAGCGTTTCATGCCCCGCCATCAGCGACGTCAGCGCCACCGTGCCGATGGCGCGGTCGTCTTCATGAACCAGTTCCTGGATGTTCAGCATCACCATCTGTTCGGGTGCGTCGTATCCAAAAAAACGGGCGCAGGCAGGATTGGCCATGAGCACCCGGCCATTAGCATCAAGCAGGGCCAGTGACGCCGGCACACCTTCAAACATCTGGCGGAAGCGGATTTCGCTGTCGGCCAGCGAATGCTGCATGTCATCAAGATCGGTGACGTCGTGGCCCACGACGGAGAGGTAGCGGCGGCCATCGCGCGCGTCCGTAAAGTGCCGGGCACGCCAGCGAAAATGCCGTGGGGCTGATCCGCTGCATGCAATATCAAAATGGAATTCGAGTACGGCATCGCTCGCGCGCATGGCCATCATTCGCGCCGACAACGACGCCGCTTCGTCTTGGGGGGCACACAAGGCAAAAAACTGACGGCCGAGTGCCGCCTCGCGCCTCACCCCGTAAAGGTCTTCGAGCACCGGACTCCAGTCCACGACATGGCAGGCCTCGTCGAGAACGGCAATGGCCAGATCGGCAACACCCAGCAATTGCCGGTACTGCGCCTCGCTGGCTTGCAGGTGCTGATCGAGCACTTGCTGGCGTGCTCGTGCCAGCCACCAGGCACGGGCAAGCACGAGGGCAACGGCAAGCGTCAGCAAAAACGCAAACAGCAGCATGGAAACAAGGGACATGGATACCCTGCCAGCAAGTCGCGGCGTCCTGCCGCCTGATTATTGTTGTGTGACGCTAAAGCGCGGACTGAACGATGTCGTTTCAACCCGCCGTCAGAAGGCGCCTGGCGTGCCGCCCGCCCTGGCAGCAAGGTCGCGAGCCGGTAGCCGGTCGCTGCGACAAGACTCCACGGGGGCAATAGCCCCCTGTCAGTGGCCAGCGGCCACGGCGGGAATCTCAGGGGAACATGCCCGCCACAGGATGAGGACGCAAGCCGGTGGGACAGGGATTGGACGAAGTCCGGACGAACGTGCCATCAGGGCGCCCGAAGGGTCGGCAGGCAAAGGTCGTCGCTTTAGCGTCAGGGCTTTAGTGCTTCAGAGCTTTAGTGGGCGTCAGAGCTCCAGACCATCGCGGACGGCCTGGCCCGGCGTCACCCCGAACCAGCGCCGGAAGGCGCGACTGAAGGCGCTGCTGCTGGAAAAGCCAAGCACCAGCGCCAGCTCGGTCAGCGAACGGATGCGACCGCCCGTGCTCATCTGTGCCAGCCACTGCCGGGCCAGCTCACGGCGCACGGCATCGAGGACATCCTGAAAGGTCTTGCCCTCGGCGGCCAGATGTCGCTGCAGGCTGCGCGGACTGACATTCAGATGCGCCGCCACTCCCGCCAGCGTTGGCTCGGACTCAGTGGCAGCCAGATGACGGCGCACCTCATCTGCCACCTTCGGCGCCCAGCCGGCCGCCGACTCAAGGCTGGCCAAGCGCTGCTCCAGCACGGGCTCGAAATGCCGCGCCACCTCGGCGCCGGCAGGCGCCACTCGGTAGGCCGACAACGGCAGCACCATGGTCGTGACGGCGGCACCTTGCTCCACCGGGCAGGCAAAATACTGCTCGTAAGCCTCCTGCGCGGCGGGGTTGTCGAAAGCCAGACTGACGGACAGCGGGTCAGGAGGCGGCTGCAGACGCTGGCGCAGCAGGCCCAGAATCAGGCCCAGCGCAAACTCCACCGCCCGCCAGTGCGGGTCGCCCCGTGTGTGGATAGCCACGCAAAGCGCATCACCGTCTTCGCTGATCTCGTAATACATGGTGTCGGTCAGCAGGCGGTGGAAGCGGGCAATCCGGTCCATGACCTCAGGCAGGCTGCCCCCCGCCAGCATGACCAGGCCCAGCTCGCCAAAGTCGGTGAAGTTCACCTGCTGCAGCATCAGCAAGCCCAGCGCCGGGTCGTCCACTTTCTGCCCGGCCACCGTCCAGATGCGCCGGGTCAGCTCGACCGGCAAGCGCGCGCCCGGCTCCAGCGGCGGCAGCTCGACACCGGCCTCCGCCAGCGCCTGGCGCAGGTCGTGGCCAGACGCCGCCAGCGTGCGCTCCAGGATCAGCATCCAGTTCTGAAACGTTCCGAGCATACGAGGGCTTCGGCGCTCTGCGGCGCGTTGGGTGAATGATGTGGCATGTTCGGGCAAGCATAAGCGGCCATGCCCGCCTAGCCTACCCTCGCTGCCAGTTGTATCCGGCACACTCTTGTCTCAGAACAAGCATCAGAACGCGCATCAACGAGGGAACCGTCATGACTGCCCACACCCGCCTGCCATCCGAAGCCGCCATCAATCCGGAAGACGCGCGCCGCAGCCAACGCATCCGCCAGGGCATCCTGGAGGCCGGAAACGCGCTTCGCTCCCGCCACCCCTGGCTGGAAAAGCACCAGAACACCATCGGCATGACCATTTTCTGGGTCAGCATTGCCGGCATCCTGGGCTCGGCCTACGCCTACTACACCGGTGTCTTTGCCTGGTATGTGGCCATTCCCGTGGCCGCATTCTGGATGTCGCTGCTGCACGAACTGGAGCACGACCTCATCCACATGATGTATTTCCGCAAGAACAAATTCTGGAACGACTTCATGCTCGCCGGCGTCTGGCTGTTCCGCCCCAGCACCATCAGCCCCTTCGTGCGCCGCCGCCTGCACATCCATCATCACAAGGTCTCGGGCACCGAGTCTGATCTGGAAGAGCGCGGCATCACCAATGGCGAAAAATGGGGCCTGAAGCGCCTGATCATGCTGGGCGACAACATGCTGGCCATTTACCTGCGCCCGATTGCCACCTTCAAGATGACACGCGCCTTTGTGCACGCCCAAGCCAAAACCCGTGAAGAAGCACTGGCCATCACGCGCGAAAACCTGCTGGGTTACTTTCCGCTCGGCCTGATCAACTACACGCTCTGGCACGGCTTTGTGGTGTATCACGTGGCCCTGTTCGGTGCTGGCTTGGCCGGTATCGAGGTGACGGTGCCGGCAGTGGTGACCACCGCCATGCACTGGGTCAGCTTTTATGTGGTGGCGATTGCGGCCCCGAACGCGCTGCGCACGTTTTGCCTGCATTTTGTGAGCTCGAACATGCACTACTACGGCGATGTCGAGAAAGGCAACATCGTGCAGCAGTGCCAAGTGTGGACCACCCCGTGGGCCATCCCTGTGCATCTGTTCTGCTTCAACTTTGCCGGCACCCACGCCATCCACCATTTTGTCGTGCGCGACCCGTTCTACATCCGCCAGTGGATTGCACCGGGCCTGTATCCGCTGATGCGCGAGAACGGCATCCGCTTCAACGACTTCGGCACCTTCCGCCGCGCCAACAGGCTCGGTACGCCGGCTGCCGCCTGAGGCCAAGCGCCTCCCGATAACAACAAGGCCCGCTGATGCGGGCCTTGTTGTGGGTGTCTCTGCGGTGCCGCTTTCTTCGCCTGCACTGAAGGCGCGCATCATCCGCCTTCAGTGCCCAGCTCTCAGAGGCCGAGGAAACGGCGTACGGGAGCCATGGTGGTGCCTGGTCTTCTTCGTACGGCACCTGACCCAGAGCAGGAAACAGCTAGAGCGTGCTACCGGCAACATCGGCCCGGAAGCGCTCAGCATTGTCGGGCGGGATCAGGCCGCTACCATGCGTGGCATCACGCCCCCTCCTAAGGAGCGCCCCATGAGCGATGCACTGGCCATCGAGGATCTGGTCACCGGCGGCGACAGCGTCATCAAGGGCTGGCACCAGGGGCTCATAGCCATGCGCGTCAATGGCAAACGCAGGCTCTTCGTGCACGCCCACCTCAGCGTCAGATCGGTGGCCACATCGCTCCGAACTCCAACCTGCATTTCGAAATCGAGTTGCTGGAGGTACGCACGCGCGATGACTGAGCGTGACTGAGGGCAGGTCGCGGCATCCATGAAAGGAGCGGAGAAAGGACAGGCATGTAACGGCAAGGTATCACCGCCATGCTGGCCTAGCACTGCCCGCCGCAAGTCCGTGACCTGAAGTGAGCATGTGCGAACACCCACAGGCAGTTGGTGCATCGTGACCATGGCCGCCGCACGCACCCCACGTTTTTGAAGCTGTACAAACAATCATTTCAGGCTCCTTTCATGGTGAAAAAGTCGGTCCTGCGAGCGATAATCCACGCACCGTAACCGGATGCTCAGAAGCCATCCGCGGAAAGTACGTTATCCAAGATTCAATGCTCAACTGTGCGGACATGATGACCAAACTCCTTCCCATCGTCCGTTCCGCAAATATGAAGATAGTCGTTGACCTCCTTCTGGAGCCGGTGAAGCGGCTGGCGCTAGTACTCACGATGACCTCGCTGCTGGCAGCCTGCGACGATGACGCCGACAAAACGTCTGCCATTCCGAGGCCCCCGCCGGAGCCTCAGGCGCAGGTCCTGCTGGAGCAAAACTTCGAAGGCTTGACGGCACTGCCAGCGGGATGGGTCCTGCCCAGCACCAATCAGGGCAGCGTACACGTGCGTGACGGCAGCCTGTTCATCGACGGGCGCGCCCACAGCACGCAAATGACGACAGTGATGCTGCCGGCCGCACTGCATGGGCTGTCCAATTACCGCATCGACGTGGTGTTCACCTTCCTCGAGTCAAACAACGCCACACGCTGGGGCAGCGTGATGTACCGCGCCGCGCCCGCCAGCGCAGGCATTCTGAATGCGTCGTACTACCAGTACGCTATCCGTCCGTGGGCAACCGCCTTCAACGGCACCGAGTTCGCGGTGCACCGCAACGGCGGCCTTGGCGTGCATGGCTCCCGTGCCTTCAGCGAGAACATCAACCGGACCAAGACTTACACCGCCACCGTGCTCGTGCACGGCAACAGCGTACAGCAGTACCTGAACGGGACACTCACCCACCATATGGTGCTCGACGAGGACATGGCCAGTGGCGGCATCGGCCTTCAGACGTCAGGCCTTGTGATGCGGGTGGACAGCGTCAAGGTGACCGAACAGCTGAGTGCCCTGCTGCCCGAGATCGGGAAGCTGGTAGGGGTGCAGGATTCCGGCACGCAGGCGGCAATGGCACCAACCTTGGTCCAGTCAATGGCGGAGGGCACGAACATCGGCGCCAGCGGCGCCAGCAACGCGCTGTACACGTTGGACGCAACGCTGACCCTCTCCGCCCACGATGGCGTCAGCATGGGCACGCTGGCGCAGTACCTAGCGCAAGATGTGCCTGCCACCATCGCCGTGCTGCGCATTTCCGATGCCGCCACTGTCAACGCCCTGGCCGTGTTCGCCAAAAAGCACGACATCACCGATGTGACGCTGCTGTCCGACGACGTGGGCCTGCTGGCCAACGCACGGGCGGCACTACCGAACGTACGCACCGCAGTCGACTTCTCGAACCTGTCCATACTGGGCACGACAACTCAGGACATCCTGCAGGTGGTCAGCGCCACCAACCGTGCCAAGGCCAAGATCGCCGTGCTGCCGCCGGCCATGACCCAGCGCGCCACAGTGTCGCATCTGCAACGGCTGCTGATCACGCCATGGGCACGTTCGGACGCCAGCACGCCGACCGACGCCGCCCGGGTACTGACCACCGGCGTCAACGGTGTGCTGAGCGCCGACACGCGCGTGTTCGCCGAGGTGCTGCGCGCACTGCCGGCCGGCACTCTGCTGCGCAAACCGCTGATCATCGGGCATCGAGGCATGCCGTCCATCACCGACGAGAACACGCTGGAGGGCGCACGCGCGGCGGTAGCGGCCGGAGCCGACACGGTCGAGTACGACATCTTCAAGACAGCCGACCACCATCTGGTGATCATTCACGACGTCACCGTGAACCGCACCACCACGGGTACTGGCAATATCGAGAGCATGACGCTTGCGCAGGTCAAAGCACTGCGCACCCTCGGACGCGGCTACGAAATTCCGACCCTGCGCGAGTTCTTTCAGGAGTTCAAGGGTAAGCCAATCACCCATTTTGTCGAGATCAAGAGCGGCAACGCCAACATCGTGCCGCTGCTCAAGCAGGAGCTCGATGATCTAGGTGTGCGCGACCAGACGGTGGTAATGTCCTCTGACGGTATCCAGCTGGTGCGCATGGGCGCGACCTTGCCCGAAATGTCGGTGGGCTTTGTGAATACCGCGCCGCCGCTGCTACATCTGCGCAACCTAATGGTGTCGACGCAGCAATATTCCTCGACCTTCAACCCCAGCTACGCCAACCTGACGGCGGCGACAATGGAGGCTGGCAAGCACCGTGGCATCACTTTTTGGCCCTGGACGCTGAACGACCGCAACGCATTCCACCGCTTCTACAGCTACGGCACGCACGGCATCACCACCAACTACGCTTGGTGGGCCAGCGACTTCCCAGTCGCCGTTGCCAGCGTGCCAGCCGTGACTGTCGACACCGGGCCCTTCACCATGCCCGTCATGCTGACCACTCAGGTGGGCACCCGCATCGCGTCTACTAGCAATGCAGCGGCCGTGATCGGAGGCACTGCGCCCCACATCGTCGGCGCGGACGGCAGCATTACGTTCACCGGACCGGGCTCCGCCGTGCTGCTGCCAGGCTACCGCCATGCCATGGGCGACGGCACCTACGACTACGTGATCGTGGGGCAGCCAGTGGACGTCCGTGTGCGGTGAACGTTGCCTCGCCAGGTCGGCCGTGGCGCGGCCTTTAACTTTACCGCGCTCGCGCGCCGCCGTAGGCAGGCAAACCACAGTAGCAGCGAGAGGCCAAGCAAGGGCAGCGCCGTCAAGTTCACGCTGCCCCAGACGGTGAGCAATTTCCTCGCCGAGAACGAGGCGATGCTGCCCACCGCCAGCACTAGGAGGCCGGCGTGACGGCCGTGGCGCTGCAACAGGCTGATAGCTTTTTGAAGGATGGTGCTTAGCAAAAGGCCCGCATGATGCGGGCCTTTTGCGCTTGTGCAAGAACAATCAACGGTAGGCGAATTGCCGACGATCATCGTGCGAGCCGCCACGGTCTTCACCACGGCTGCCACTACGGTCATCCCGCCAGTCACGACGCTCGTAACGGTCATGGCGATCGTCATCACGTTGGCCGTAGCGGTGGTCGTAACGATGACCATCATGCTTGTGCCAGCCGACATGACGGCCACGATCATGACGCGGGCCATGCCCATAAGCACCGCCATACACCACGACGGGCTGATAAATCACAGGGGCCGGACGCACGACAACAGGCTGATGGCGCACGATCACCGGCGCCGGTGCATATACCACCGGTGCCGTTACCACCGTGGTCACATGCCGATCACGGCGGTCGCTGTTGGCCACCGCCACGCCGGTAATCGCCCCCAGTGCACCGCCGATCATGGCGCCATCACGGCCACCGATATGCTTACCGACAGCAGCGCCAGCACCAGCACCGATAATCGCTCCCACCACGGCATCACCGGCCATGGCCGGCGCACTGAACACACCACTCAGCACCAGCACCGACATCATCCATTTGCGATTCATTGCGTTTCTCCTCGGAGTGGCCACGCCACCCGTATTGTGGAACCCGACCACAGAAAGCGGCCGAGCTGTCAGGGATAACGTGGCGGATGGGCAGGCGTTGACGCAGGATGACGCTGGCGGCGAACTTTGTGGTTACCCGCTTGTAAGCAGTGTTACCCGTGTGTTTCCACGCCCTGTTCCTTTTACAAAAAAACCAACGCCCCCTTCACAGAAAGAAGGCGTTGGTCATGTCACATGGGCACGAGCAGTAGACTCCTGCGCAGAACACCAGCGGCGGTTACTTCGGATAAGTGAAGATGATATTGACGCGGCGGTTTTCCCGCTGGCCTTCAAGACTGGTGTTATAGGAAAAACGACGCGTCTGGCCAAACCCTTCGATGGAAAGGCGGCTACGCTCCACTCCCAGTGTGTCCACCAGATGATTCACCACATTACCCGCACGATTACGCGAAAGCTCCATGCGCATTTCAGCCGTCCCGGCAATATCGCTGGTATGCCCTTCCACTGTTGCCCGCACACGGGGATTGGCCTTCATGAAAGCAGCCACCTTACGCAGCTCATCGTGATACTGCGGTTTGATGCTGACGCGATTTTCATCAAACTCCATTTCCATCGCCATGGTGATGCGCGCGGCAACCGGCTTCAGTCCTTCCATATCAGTTGCACAGGCAATCACCGCATTGATGCGACGATTCTGACGTTTGCCTTCCTCGGTACTGTTGTCCGCCAGCGGCCTAGAAAATCCATAACCCACTGCTTTCAGTCGTGACGGATCAATACGGTAGTTTTTCAGAAGATAGGACACCACACTTTCTGCCCGGTGCTGGGAAAGCGTCATGTTCTCTTCCGCAGAGCCGATGTTATCGGCATGGCCTTCAATAACTGCCGTAGTCTCCGGATACTTCGTCATGAACGTGCCAACCACCGAAAGTTTTTCCAGATCCTCACGCTCGATGGAGTCCCGGTTGATGTCGAATTGCAGGTCCAGAATGCTGCAATACTCTTCACGCTTTGCGACGACCGGCACTACCACCAGCACTGGGGCCGCCACCGGAGCAGGAGCTGGCTCATAAGACTCGACACCCTCATCCATGCTGCTTTGTGTAGTCGTCTGCTCCGTATAAGCCTGCCGCCCTCCCCCGAAGCGCAGGACCAGCCCCAGCGACACCAGATCAATATCACCAGTATTACGGATGCCATCCGTCACTCGATAGCGCTCCGCCTCGGCCCGCACATCAAAGTAGCGATTGATTTCATACTGCAAGCCGATCCCGAACTTGGCATTGGTCTCACGCTCTCTGGTGGACGGCACGACCACTGCAACAGCACCTGTGCCGGCAAACCGGTCCTTGGCTTCTGATTGCGCGACACCCACACGACCGATAGCAGACAGTTTTTCTGTCAAGGGCCAGATACCGACCGCATCAAGGTTCATACCGGCAATCTTTGCATTGCCCCTGAGACTTCCCGGAGGCGCTGTCATCGCCGAAAAACCGAACTCGTCCAGGTTGAAGTAACCCAGCTCCAGCGCAAAGTGCCGGCCAAACTGGTAGCCGCCAAAAATCTTGTAGCCGTGCCGGAATCGTCATCTGCGAGGTCAGTGACAACAAAGCCGCTGGCAAGCAGATCATCCCGGATTCGTTGCTTGTCGATCTCTGCCATGGCATGACCAACACTACCGCCTATATGCCAGCCTGGCACGCCGGCCTGTACCTCCTGACTGATAAATCCAGCCACCATCATCAATCCGAGCACTCTTGGAACTGCTACAAATTTCATGTCTATCTCCAGACGGCACTGTCAAATCCGACAGCAAACTGATGCGTTAGCCGTTCATTTTTACAACTGCGTTTCATCAGGGCTGGCTCAGGGAGCGCAACCATTTCCTGGCACCGAAACAACATTGGAGTCGAAAACAAAAGCGCCCGCCGTAAAGGCACCTGCCAGCAAGCGCCCGCAGGATGTCGCGCCCGTTTCCATCGTGATGTCTGCTGCAGAAAGAATGTTGCCGTTGAATTCCGTAAAGGAGCCGAGCGTGGCGGAGGTGCCGGCTTGCCACCAGACATTCGCGGCCTTCGCACCATTGATGAGCAGAATGCGGGTATGCGGTCCGGGCGTTGCCGCACCCGCTGCCGTGCCTACCGTGCTCGAAGACTGGAAGATGAACACTGCATCCGGATTGCCTTGCGCATCCAGCGTGATGTCGCCTGTTATCAGCAACGATGTCAGTGACTGGTAAAGGCCTGGTGCAAAAAGATTGTCACCCTGCACCAGCGCACTACCGGTTGGCTCACCCAGCGTAGTGCCCGCTGGCAAATTGATGGCGCCCCCCAATGAACCCGCCGCGGGCGGCCCGGCAGGTGGCGTGATGCTGAGATAGACCGCAAGCAAGGAGTCGCGGATGGCACCCGACGTCGCACCCGCATCCGGAAATAGAGGGCTGATTACCGTGCCATTCAACAGTGGGGTTGAGGCATTGCTGCCACAAAGACCGAATCCACCCGCTGCATCAATCGCCACGGCATTGCAGGTCGCACCGGGATCCAGCACGACATCACCATTGATGGTGGTGACTGGTACCGTCGGCGTGTTGGTAATGCCGGCCGTTGCCGCCACACCGAATGTGGCCAGCAATCCGAGATTCACGGGAGGCAGACAAATGCCGGTCGCCGGCCCCGTGGTGAACGTCCAGACAAAATTGCTAGCCATGGTATTGGCAGGAATGGCCTGATCTTTTACGCCAGTGGCACCGCCCTTGAGAGTGACGGTATAGGTGACACCGCTGGGCAGCGGATCAAGCGGCGTAAACGTCGCGACCAGCCCTGTCGCGCCATCCAGCACCACAGAGCCTGCGGTCACCGGTACAAATGCCGGGCCAGGGCCGGTGATGGCAAATGTTGTTGCCGTCAGTGATGCATCCGACATGCGCAAGCCGGATGGCACATTGAATGACGCTTTTATCTTGACGCCGGGGCACACCGTTATCGCATTTGCTGCCGGGCGAATGGACAGCGGCACCACCGTAACAGGAGCCGGTGGCACCGGTACTGCCGTCGTGAATGTCCATACATAATTGCTTGCCGCCGGCAACGCTGGCAGTTGGTTGCCGGCAAGACCATTGCCGGCCACATCTGTTACCAGCGCAGTGATCGTGGCGGTATAGGTGACACCGGTCATCAATACCGCCGATGGAATGAAAGCGGCTGTTCGGCTACCCACCGTATACGTCACATTGCCAGCGGGTGACACACAAGGCGCAAGGCAGGTGACCGTGAATCGGCCCGCTGCCGTGACCGACGCCGGAGCCATGTCCTCATCAAATACAGCGGTAATTACCGTATTGGCTGGAACGCCGGGCGTGGGCCCCGGCAGCGTGGTGACAGGCGCCGTCACCGACACCGACGGACGCACCGTATCTGGCGCGGCACCCGTCGTGAAGCGCCAGATATAAGGACTCGCCATCGCCAGTGAATGGGAAATGCTGACCGCACCCGCAATCCTGGCGGTGTACAGGGTAAAAGGCGCCAATGCCCCGGGCAGCGCAAACGTGGCGGTGGTAGCGGCAGGATTCAGGGTAACCGTTCCTGCCGGACTGACGCAGGGTGCCACGCAAGAAAGGACAAAGCTTGCCGAACCCGTGAGCGGACGCACCGGCTCGCTGAAGTCTGCCGTGATCACCGTGCCGTTGATGGGCACACCGGTGGAGTTGTTTACCGGCGCCACTGCCGTCACTGTCGGACGCAGGGCGGCCACATTACCCGCCCCCAGAATGGGATCCTTGTCTTTATCGCAAGCCGTTAGCACCACACTTGCCAGCAGCGCCAGCACTGCCACCCTCATCCCGCCACAGTATCTTTGCGCTGAGGAATTCATTTTTTTCTTCCTTTTTGCATGAAAGATTTCATGCGATGAAATGCTTTTCACGAACACAACACTCAGGAAATACCGATTCCCATGCCGGTGCGCTGATATGCAGTCTCTTTCTTCTGATGAAGATTTTCGGTGCGCTATCGAACGCAAAACATCGCCATTTCCAATTCAGGAAATAGTGTCCATGTATTTTTATGAAATGGAACGAAGGTGCCGAAAGGAGTGACAGACGTAGAAAAAAAGGAGAATCGGAAACAAGAGGGAGAAGCAAGAACGGACTGACATGCTGAAAGCGCAGCCACGAATAACGTAAGCCACGAGCAAACTCGGCGAAGGTGAATGACAAGAGGCGAGCCGACAAAGCATGCAAGTGCCGGCACCCCGATCAGCTCTCCATGCGAACGACAATCTTCTGCGGGGGGGGGCCTCAGATCATCATGCACTGGTGAAATGACGGGGGCGCCAACAAACCCACCCTGCACTCCTGCACGCACAGTTTCTGTTCGATACCGAGCATAGGTAAAAATTCATGCAGTTGTTTGACTGCCTGCATGATGTTCATTCAATGGCGCCAAGGTGGTGGAAAGAAAAGCCCCGCATCAGCAGGGCCTTTTCATGCATCGACAACGCGCGGCTATTTCTGACGAAGAACTGCCTGGAACACGTCGCTATACGGATACCAGAACAAACCCCTTGCGCGGAAAATGCACATGCACCGTGCCAACGTCCGCTTGCTCACGTGCCACGATCCAGCGGGTAGGCGTTGCGCCCACGAGAACACCAGCCGTTGGCGTTTGCGCGTAATCATCCGGTGCCGCGCGCACCCGCTGACCGATGCGCGCATCCTCGCGTTCGTTATCTGCAATCGCACGCGGAGTGGAGGCGCGCGCCAGAGCCAGTGAATCAGCAATCGACAAAGGCCGCGACACGCCATCACCGAATGCCTGCATACGCCCGATCCAGGCGACCAGACGCGGATACGGCTTCAACAACGAAGACTCCGCCAGCACATGAATCATCCACAGGCCGTGATAGGTGGCGAAATCCGCATGCGTCGGCGTAGCACCAAACAGGAAATCCTGAGTAAGGCGCGCCTCGATATCGGCCGCATGGGCCTTCACAATCGTGCGCGCATCGCGCAAGCCGGTAATGCGGGTGGTCGCGGTGCGGCCGACATTGAGGCGGTCCCAGACAAAGCGCAGCAAGTCCGTGACCGACATCGACTCGCGCGCCTTGCGCCGCAACGTGCTATTGCCCGCCGCGAAAACGCAAGGAAAGAACAGCTCGTAATCCACCCGCTGCACCCAGGCCTGTGCCTCAGGGCTGATGTTCGCCAGCACCAGCTCAGGCCGGTTGGCACGGGCCGCAATTTCTTCGGCAATCAGGTGCGAATCACAGAACACGTCGGCACCGTCCTGCGCCACCGGAATCTTGCGGTAGCCACCGGCCAGCGCCTCCAGATGCGGGCGCGGCGGAAACTCGCGCACGGTGACCGACTGCCAGGACAGACCCGCGTAGCCAAGCATGCTGCGCATCTTTTGCGAAAACGGAGACATGGGATAGTTGTGAAGAATGAGATCGGTCATGGGAGTCCTGCGGGCGGCCGCCCCTTGAGAAAAGATGCCGCATTTAACCACGTCCGGCTGCGCCGCCAAGACCACAACGCCTGAATCCCGGCGGCGCCCGCTGTGTCGGCAAACAGACCGCAAACCCCGCTCCTACACACGGCCAGCACGCCGCTACAGCAAAACGCATTGCAGCTCTGTACCTGAGGGTTGACCGTGCTGGCCGCCACGCCCGGATTGCGCTTAACTCGCGCTCATCCTGTCAGGCCCGGGCCATATATGAAAACCCCAGATGAACTCAATGCACTTTGTGCCGGCACGTTACCGGCACTACTCGGTATCACCGTCACTCGTGCCAGCCGCGAAGCGTTAGGCGCTGAACTTGATGTCACGCCATCGCATATGGCACCCAACGGTTTCCTGCACGCGGGCACCATTGTCACGCTGGCCGACACCACTTGCGGCAACGGCTGCATCGCGCTGCTCCCGGAAGGCGCCAGCGGGTTTACCACTATCGAGCTCAAATCCAACCATCTGGGCACCGCACGCGAGGGCACC
Source organism: Moraxellaceae bacterium (assembly GCA_030684415.1). Classification (GTDB taxonomy): domain Bacteria; phylum Pseudomonadota; class Gammaproteobacteria; order Pseudomonadales; family Moraxellaceae; genus UBA2031. The sequence continues at coordinate 21,943 of JAUXNL010000546.1, forward strand.
CTCGACTGCGTCGCCCGCCCGGCACATCTTGGCCGCACCACACAGGTATGGGATGCCGTGGTCACGCATCGCGAAAGCGGCAAAACGCTGGCGCTTTTCCGCTGTACGCAAATGGTGCTTTACCCGAAATGAGCAAGTCCTCTGTGCTGAAAACCCTGGCCTTCGTGCAGCACAACGACACGCGCTTTGCGGTGGGCGATTTTTCGCCCGTGCTGTCGGTATTTTCGTATCACGAGCTGAGCACCACGCCCTCGCCCTTCCTGCTGCTTGACCACATCGGCCCCGGACGTCTGCTACCGGGCCGGCCACCGGGAGGCGTGCATGAGCATCCGCACCGGGGCTTCGAAACCGTGACGATTGTTTACGCAGGCGAACTGGAGCACCGCGACTCATCCGGCGGTGGTGGCTTGATCGGCCCCGGCGATGTGCAGTGGATGACGGCCGCACACGGCGTCATCCATCGCGAACTGTTCAGCCCCGGCTTCGCCGCCACTGGCGGCCCGTTTGAAATGGTGCAGCTCTGGGTGAACCTGCCCGCCGCCGACAAGATGAACCCGGCACGCTACCAGAGTCTGAGCGCCACCCAGATTCCGTGCATCACGCTACCGGATGACGCAGGCCAGGTCCGGGTGATTGCCGGCCACTGGAATGGCACACATGGCCCTGCCGACACACACACGCGCATGAACGTGCTGGATGTGCGGCTAGCTGCGGGTGCGCAGGCCACTTTCACGACCGAAGACGGCGACACAGCGCTGGTCTATCTGCTGGCCGGCCGCCTGCGACTCAGCGAAGTTGATGTGCTCGAGGAGCAAGCCATGGCCGTCATGTCCGCACACGGCACTGAAGTGGCCATCACTGCTGAAGAAGGCAGCCGCCTTCTGGTGCTCACCGGTGCACCGCTGGGCGAGCCGTTGAACGGCCATGGGCCGTTCGTGATGAATACCTATGATGAAATTCTGCAAGCTTATGAGGACATAAAGGCTGGACGACTGATAATTCTTTAATAAATCACGTCTCGGGACAGGATTACTGCCTCCCGCTAAGCAGACTCCAACTCACCAAACCATCAAAAATGGTGTACCTTCGGCAGACTAAGAAAGTTAATTACTACACTGCCCAAACGCCAAACCAGTGCTGCGGGCCAATTTAAAAATACTCCAAGGAGGAGAACATGAATTTTCGTACAGAGCACGTTTTTGCTGTCCTTTTAGTCGCACTATTCATTGGAATATGGATCTCTCAATCTGAAAATAATTCAGCAAAGACGACTGCCCCCAAAAAAACACCAAAAATATTTACCGAAAAGGACTTCTACTTCGACAAACA
>JAUXNL010000551.1 GCA_030684415.1 Moraxellaceae bacterium
AGGTCGTTGTGCAACTGCTCAAGAAGTTGGTGACCGCTGACAACCACAAGTACAGCCTGCGTGAGCATTTTTCTACGCACACGGAGCTGTTGGCGCTCATGGTCACCGAAAATGCAGGGCGCACGGGTGAGCACTATGTCACCACCTCGCGACGCGAGCATGTCGACATGCTCAAGCGCGGGCTTGGCGCCGGCTTTGTCGTCGGCTTCATGGCCATGCTCAAGGTACTGTCCGGGAAAATGGTGCTGGCGCCCTTCGCCGCCGCCTTTGTTTACAGCATGAATTATTCGCTTGGCTTCATGCTGATCCACATGCTGCACTTCACTATCGCCACCAAGCAGCCCGCCATGACGGCTTCGCGAATTGCCGCGAGCATCAGTGAGGTGAAAAAAGGCAAGGAACGCGATCTGGAAGGGCTCGCCGACTTGTGCGTGAACGTGTTCCGCACCCAGTTCATTGCCATTGTGGGGAACGTAGCACTGGCCATTCCCATGGGGTATGTGATCGCATGGTTCTGGTGGTATTTCACGGGCGAACATCTGGCCAGCCCGGAAAAATCCGCGCACCTGCTGCACGAACTCAATCCGCTGGAAAGCCTGGCGATTTTTCACGCTGCCATTGCGGGCGTCTGTCTGTTTCTGGCCGGCCTGATTTCCGGCTATTACGACAACAAGGCGATTTACATGAAAATCCCCGAGCGCCTGCGCCAGCGCCCGGGACTGCAACAGCTACTCGGGATTGATCGGCTCGACCGGCTGACCCGGTATCTTGAAAACAATCTCGGGGCTCTAGCGGGGAATTTCTATTTCGGCCTGATGCTGGGCAGCATGGGCACACTCGGCTTCATTCTTGGCCTGCCGCTGGACATCCGCCATATCACGTTTTCTTCGGCCTACTTCTCGTTTGCTTTTGTCGGTATGGACCAGCATCTGCCGCTGTACACGCTGGCGATCAGTCTGGCCGGGGTTGCCGCTATCGGCATGACCAATCTCGTGGTGAGTTTTTCACTAGCACTGATGGTGGCGCTGAAATCGCGCCGGGTCCGCTATGGACAATGGCTACCGTTGCTACTGCTGATTGCGCGCCGCTTCCGGAAAAATCCGGGGCAGTTCTTCTGGCCGCCGAAAGAGGCTGCCCCTGAAACGGTAACGACCTCCGGTACTGCCGCAAACGCTACAGCCGCAGGAGCGGTCACAGGAGCATCCACCGGCACAACCGCCGCCGCGCCCGACAAACACTGAAGGCGCGGCGCCGGCTCAGGCCGAGCGCAGTTGCTCGCGCTTGCGCTTGCGGTACTCGACCGGTGTTTCGCTGGTCCAGCGCTTGAACGCGCGATAGAAGGTACTCGGCTCGGAGAAGCCGGTGAGATAGACAATCTGCTCGATGGGTTCGTCCGTGCGGGCCAGCAAGCGTCGCGCCAGCCGCGAACGATAGTCCGCCAGAATCTGGTTGAAGCTGGTGTTGGCATCCGCCAACTGGCTGCGCAGCCGACGCGGCGGCATGCCCAGACGCCGGGCAACCGACTCCAGACTGGTGTCCCCGCTTTCCAGCATTTCACCAATGGCTCGCTTGACCTCCACCACCAGATCATGACGCTGCAATTCGGCCAGTTGTTCATTGGCCAGTTGCTCGTGCAAGCGCAGCAAGCGCGGCTCGGCCTGCCAGATGCGGTAGTCGAGTATCTCGCGATTGAAATAGAGCCGGTATTCGCCACAGCCCAGTGTGGCCGGGCAACCGTAGATGCGGGCGTACTCTTCCTTGGGCGCGCCTTCCGAGTGCTCGAAATGCACCGCCAAAGGCTGGAAATGATTGTCTGTGACAAAGCGGAAGAACTGGATCATTCCCGCGCCCATGGCCTCGGCAAAATGCCGGTTGGCCTGAGGCCCGGCCAAGCCGACGAGATAGCAGCGGTCATCCTCGATGATGAGACTGCCCGCCACGACATCGCTGAGCAGCCGATGAAACGCCATGGCGCGCTTCAGGCCTTCGCCAAACGTCGGGCTCGACGTAAAAAGGTATTCAAGCACCTGGCCGCGATACAGCGGCAAATGCTCGCCGAGATGCAGGCCGATATGCGGATCGCGCGAGACTTCTTCAGCGGCATGCCAGAACATCGACTGCGCCGCATTGGGCGTGCGCAAAGACGGATCATCGAGGCTTTGCAGTGCCACGCCGGCTCGCGCCAGCACAGCTTCGGCAGGAATGCCGGCATTGATCATGGCCTGATAAATCAGGCGCAGCATGATATGGGCGTCGGTCCGTTCAGCCATCAAGCGATGTTCTCCGTTTACTGCTCTGACTCACGAGGCTGCTCTGCAAAACTGGCGTGACGATACCCCAATGCCGCGCGACTGTCACAAGTCAAGTATACGCACGACATCATAGGCTGGCGTTTCATACGGGTGTGCCGCTTTCAATGCAGCCACGGCGGCAGCGATGCAGCTCTCCGCACACACCAACTCGACACGGTACTCGGCAACCGTCTCCAGCCGGCCTGTCTCACCGACAAAAGGGGTACTGCCGGCCAAGGGGCGAAACTGCCCTGTGCCCTCCACCTGCCAGGCACAGGCCTCGTAGTGGCCGATCCGTCCCGCGCCGGCGGCAAACAATGCCGCTTTCACTGACTCAAGATGCGATGGGGGAACGTAGAACGTTATCTTGAACATGACGTTGAAAACGCTCAGCCCGTGAATACCCGCGCATTGCGGAACAGACGCATCCACGAGCCGTCTTCTTCCCATTCGCCGGGGTACCAGCTGTGCTGTACGGCACGGAACACGCGTTCAGGATGCGGCATCAGGATGGTGGCTCTGCCATCACGACTGGTGACACCCGTTATGCCACCGGCTGAGCCATTCGGGTTCAGCGGATAGGCCTCCGTCGGACGCCCCTCGTGGTCTACGTAGCCGACCGCCACCAGACCGCTCCCGGCCAGCGCGGCAATCCGCGCGGCCGTATCGGCGACCCGGCCTTCACCATGCGCCACCGCAATCGGCATACGCGAACCCGCCATGCCGGCCAGCAGCACGGAAGGCGATTCTTTCACTTCCACCATGACCGTACGTGCTTCGAACTGCTCGCTGACATTGCGCGCAAAGCGCGGCCAGGCCTCCGCGCCCGGAATCAGATCCTTGAGCTGCGAGAGCATCTGGCAGCCGTTGCAAACACCGAGGGAAAAAGTATCCGGACGCGCAAAGAAAGCAGCGAACTCATCACGGGCGCGGGCATTGAACAAGACCGAACGCGCCCAGCCACCACCGGCGCCGAGCACATCGCCATACGAGAAGCCGCCACATGCCACCAAGCCTTTGAAGCCGGTGAGCGCCACACGACCACTGATGATGTCGCTCATGTGCACATCCACCGCTGTAAAGCCGGCGCGTGTGAACGCAGCCGCCATTTCGACATGGCCATTGACACCCTGCTCGCGCAGGATGGCGACGCGCGGACGCAGGCCCGTGGCAATCAACGGAGCCGCCACATTGTCGTTGTGATCGTAAGTGAGGGCGACATGCAGACCCCGATCGGCGTCATCACTGATGCGATCGAATTCCTGGCGCGCGCAATCCGCGTTATCGCGCAACTCCTGAATACGGAAACTGGTTTCGGCCCAGAGACGCTGTAATTCTGCACGCGAGGCAGTAAACACCTCGGCACCGTCATGCCGAATGCGCAACACGGCATCAGCACTGACTCGCCCCACTGCCGCAGCATGCAGACCGGCCTGCGCAAGCACGGCCAGAATGCGGGCGGTATCGGCCGCACGCACTTGCACCACGGCACCCAGCTCTTCATTGAACAGCATTGGCAGCAAATCACCGCTGAGCGTCAGCTCGACGCCGGCGCGACCAGCAAACGCCATTTCCGCGACTGCTGCAAACAGGCCACCATCACTGCGATCGTGATACGCGAGCAGATCACCGTCGGCATTGAGTTGCTGCACGGTGGCAAAAAACGCTTTCAGTGCGGCCGCGTCATCCACATCGGGCGCCACATTGCCAATTGCGCCGTACACCTGCGCCAGCGCCGAGCCCCCCATGCGGTTCTTGCCCGCGCCGAGATCAATCAGCAGCAGCGCGGTATCACCCTGATCACGCCGCAGTTGTGGCGTTAGTGTGCGCCGCACATCACTGACCGGTGCAAAGGCGGTAATCACCAGCGACAGCGGCGATGTCACGGCTTTTTTCTCGCCGGCCTCCTCCCACACCGTCCGCATGGACAAAGAGTCCTTACCGACGGGAATGGCAATGCCAAGGGCTGGGCAGATATCCATGCCCACGGCGCGCACGGCATCGAACAGGTTTTCGTCTTCTTTGCCATGGCCTGCAGCCGCCATCCAGTTGGCCGACAGCCGGATGTCGCCAATTGCGGTGATACGGCTGGCGGCAATATTGGTGATGGCTTCGCCCACCGCCATGCGAGCACTGGCGCTGGCATCAATAATCGCCAGCGGGGTGCGCTCGCCCATGGCCATGGCTTCGCCAGCGAAGGTGTTGAAACCTGTTGTCGTCACCGCACAGTCGGCGACCGGCACCTGCCACGGCCCCACCATCTGTTCGCGTGCAACCATGCCGGTAATCGAGCGGTCGCCAATGGTGATGAGGAAAGATTTGCTGGCCACCGACGGCAGTTGCAGCACGCGGCGCACGGCCTCGCCCAGATCGATGCCGGAGGCATCAAACGCGGCTTGCTCAAGCGTCTGCCGCGTGACGGTACGGGTCATGCGCGGCGCTTTGCCGAGCAGCACCTGCATGGGCATGTCGACCGGATGATTATCGAAATGGGCATCTGCCACTTTGAGCTCGCGCACGGCAGTGGCGGCACCCAGCACGGCAAACGGGCAACGCTCGCGGGCGCAGATGGCTTCAAACTCAGCCAGACGAGCCGGAGACACCGCCAGCACATAGCGCTCCTGAGCTTCGTTACACCAGATTTCTACCGGGCGCATGCCCGACTCCAGCGAAGGAATCGCACGCAAATCCAGCGTCGCGCCAAGATCATGCTCGTGCACGAGCTCGGGCATGGCATTGGACAATCCCCCCGCGCCGACGTCATGCACGGACACAATCGGATTGTTGCCGCCCATGGCCCAGCAGACATCCAGCACTTCCTGGCAACGGCGCTCCATTTCCGGGTTATCGCGCTGTACGGATGCAAAATCGAGATTTTCCGCGCTCGCGCCAGAGGCCATGGACGAGGCCGCGCCACCGCCGAGCCCGATCAGCAGCGCAGGCCCACCAAGCACGATGAGGCAATCACCGGGTTGGATCGGATTCTTCTGCACATGGTCGCCACGAATGTTGCCGTAGCCGCCGGCGATCATGATCGGCTTGTGGTAGCCGCGCACTTCCGGCCCCTCCAGTCCGTTCACGCGCATTTCAAAACTACGGAAATAGCCGCACAACGCGGGGCGGCCAAATTCGTTGTTGAATGCCGCTCCCCCCAAGGGGCCTTCGATCATGATGTCGAGAGCGGTGACGATGCGATCCGGCTTGCCGTATGGCTGCTCCCACGGCTGGCCAAAGCCCGGAATATTGAGGTTGGAAACGCTGAAGCCGGTGAGGCCGGCTTTGGGCTTGCCGCCGCGACCGGTGGCGCCTTCATCGCGGATTTCACCACCGGAGCCGGTTGAAGCGCCGGGGAAGGGCGAAATCGCGGTCGGGTGATTGTGCGTCTCCACCTTCATCAGGATATGCACATCCTCCGCACTGAAGCGGTATTCCTGCGTGCCGGCATCCGGGTAAAAGCGCTCGGTGTGATGGCCGGTAATGACCGCCGCATTGTCTTTGTAGGCGGACAGAATGCCGGCCGGCGCCACGGCATAAGTGTTCTTGATCATCTGGAACAGCGAGCGCTCCTGCTGCGCGCCATCAATCACCCAGTCGGCATTGAATATCTTGTGCCGGCAATGCTCGGAGTTCGCCTGGGCGAACATCATCAACTCGACATCTGTCGGGTTGCGGCCCAGCGCGTGGAAATTCTCCACCAGATAATCGATTTCATCACCGGACAGCGCAAAGCCCTGATCACGGTTGGCCGCTACCAACGCATCACGCCCGCCCGCCAGAATGTCGACGGTGGCCAGCGGCCTTGGCGCCTCGGCACGGAACAGCACCGACGCCGCCTCTACCGACGCCAGCACCGCCTGTGTCATGCGGTCATGCAGGCTGGCCGCCAGCAGGTTGCGCTCGGCAGCAGAGAACGGGCCTCCTTCTATATAGAAGGCTGTGCCGCGCTCAATGCGGGCAACGCCGGCAAGACCACAGTTGCGGGCAATGTCGGTCGCTTTGGAGGACCACGGCGAAATCGTGCCCGGCCGTGGTACCACCAGAAACAGTTCCCCGGTCTCAGCACCCGAAAAAGGCTCGCCATAGGCCAACAAGGCTTCCAGACGCTCCCGTCCTTGCCCATCCACTTCACCATCCACCAAATGAAGGAAGCGCACGCTTACTGCCGAAACCTTTGGCAGCAAGGCCTTGAGGTCACGCAGCAGTCGGTTTTGTCGGAAAACGGAAAGCGCCAGGGAACCAGGCAGGATGAGCATGTCGGTCTCTCGGGGGACGGGGTACGAATGGCGCCGCTGGTCTGCCATCCGCTGAACGGCTGGTCAGACGACAGCAGGCCGGCGGCTGCCGGAAAAGGCCGCAATCATACGGCAATAGCGGATTTGGGGACACCGGGAGCTCGTGGCGGCTGGTCGGGAGGCGCCTGAATTGTCAGACAATGCCCTCGATTTTGTCCCCTCCGGTGCTGGACATTGTGTGACGTGGTCGATAGATTGCGCCCGACCTCGCGCTACCGCCCTGCCCTTGCAGAGCCCACGGCGCGACATGGTGAGCCCACTGGCTACCGAAACACCCCCTAGGGTAAACGCGACGGCGGCAAAGGATGAGGAAGTCCTTGCTGGCATAAACGGTAAACCGAACGAGGTACTCAGGATGTCTGGCGGCCATCACGCGCTCCGCATGTTACGAACGCGCCTGCTCTACCCCCTCTTGCGCCTGCGCCCTAAAGCCGCATTGCGCGCCGCCTTCATCAGCGCGCTGATGATTGCACTGTTCCAGCTCCAGCCCCAGACCAACGCCCTGCAGCAGGTGCAAACCCGAGGCACGCTCGTGCTGACCGGCATCAGCGGCCCGACAACGTTCACGCTTGGCGCCGATGGCGGCCGTGGCTTGCAGTTCGAACTGGCCCGCCAGTTTGCCGCCGAGCTGGGGGTGCGTCTCGACATTCACGATGCCGGTGATGCCGCGAGCGTGCTCACCGACATTCACCGCAACAATGCCGACATCGCCATTACCGGCCTCGCCACCGACGATCCGCGCCTGAAGCGCCTGCGCACGGCCAAACCCTATATGGCCGTGAGCGAGCTGCTCATCCAGCGCATGGGCACCGCCGCCCCGTCCAGCTTCGATGCGCTGGATGCGGCCCGCATCGGGGTCATGACCGGCTCCTCCGAAGCCTTGCGCCTGAAGGCACTGACCCGCTGGCGCCCGGATCTGCAAGTCATCGAGTTCGACGACAAAGACCCGCTGGCCCTGCTCGAGCAGTTGGACGCACGCGAGCTTGACTACATCGCCCTCAACTCCAGCGAATACGAAGCCCGGCGCACACTCTTCCCCGCCACCAGCGTAGCGCTGACCCTGCAGGACAGCAGCGAACTGGCCTGGGCTTTCGTGAAGACCCGCGACCAGAGCCTGTTTCAGGCAGCGCAGGACTTCATGGCGCGCAAACAGGCCGACGGTACGCTGGACAAGCTTGTGGCCTTCTATAGCCAGGGCAACAGCTTTGAAGCGCATACGCGCAACTTCCAGCGCGACATGGCCCGGCGTCTGCCGCACTACCAACCGCTGTTCGAGCAAAGTGCGAAACGTCATGGCATCGAGTGGCGTTTACTGGCGGCCATCGGCTATCAAGAGTCCAAATGGCAGCCGGACGCCATCTCGCCCACTGGCGTTCAGGGCCTGATGATGCTGACGCGCGACACCGCCGCCCATATGGGCGTGGCGGATCGTACCGACCCGCGCCAGAGCATTGCCGGCGGGGCACGTTACTTCCAGCAAATCCTCAAGAGCCTGCCGGACACCGTGCGTGAGCCGGATCGTACCTGGATGGCACTGGCCGCCTACAACATGGGCCCCGCGTATGTGGAGCGTGCCAGGCGCCGTGCGCTGGCCGCCGGAGACGATGCGGATCGCTGGCTGAGTGTCAGCGACCATCTGCGCCAGATGGGCATAGAGGCGCGCCGTCAGGGGCGCTCGATCCCGGTAGGACAAGCCCTGCTCTATGTGCAGCATGTCCGGCATTTCCACGATGCCCTGCTCATGGCCAGCGCACAGGAAAGCGATGGCCGCATGGCCGCCGTCAACCGCCGCCAGCGCCTCGTGCACTGACCCTGCGACGACAGAACTCTCTCTCATGCCCCGGCTCGCCGGGGCTCTTTTTTGGGGCTCGGTTATTTTAGGACTCAGCCCTGTTGTGGAAAAGCGACCGACCGCTATGCAGATGGCAACGCACTGCTGACTGACCCAGAGCTGTTCGGGCCAAGCCAGCCGAAGCGTATTGACCGCCACCCTCGCCCCTACAGTGAGGTCCTCTATCGACGTCCCCCAATGAACTTCTCCATTAGTGAGCAACGCAAATCCCGGCGGGGGAACAGGACAAACGACGTCATATCGCCACCACTGAACGTGGGCCATCCAAAACCGGGCTGGGGCGTACCGGCCGCACACGGCATAATGCCGGCATCTCACTGGCGGCCACCCACTTGATGACTTCTGCCCTGACAGAAATACGATCGACTCGCCAGATCGCTGGCGAGCCCCAACGACGCTGGTTCTCCGGTGAAACACTCGATCTGGTGGTCTGGCTGGACGCCAACGCCAAGCCCGACAGCTTCCAGCTCTGCTACGACAAGCCGCTGGCCGAAAAAGCACTGACCTGGACACCCGCCACCGGCTTCACCCACCAGGCGGTAGATGATGGCAGCCACGACCTGCCACGACACAAGGGCACACCGGTGCTGCACGCCATCGGCCCTGCTGACTTGCCCCGCATACGACAACTGTTCGGCGCCGTCGCTCACACGTTGCCGCCAGATGTTATGGCACTGGTAGCGCACACGCTGGCGAGCACATCTGTGGATGGACCGAGTGACCGCTTGGAGCCCATGTCATGACAGCAGCACCGCGCCCACTACAACTTTGGGTAGACGCCGACGCCTGCCCCAACGTGATCAAGGACATCCTGTTCCGTGCGGCCGAGCGCCGGCAGGTGATTTGCACCTTGGTCGCCAACCAGTTCATTCCGGTCGGCAAAGCCCCCTGGTTGAAGTCGATTCAGGTGCCCTCAGGTTTTGATGTGGCCGATGACCGGATTGTGGAGCTGATACAGCCTGGTGATCTGGCCATTACGGCCGACATCCCGCTGGCGGCCAAAGTAGTGGAGAAAGGTGCGTTTGCGCTTAACCCGCGCGGCACCTTCTATACAGCGGAAAATATTCGCCAGCGCCTGACCATGCGCAATTTCATGGAAGAACTGCGCTCAAACGGCGTACAAACAGGTGGGCCCGCCACCTTCAGTCAACAAGACCGCACGGCGTTTGCCAATGCGCTGGACCGTTTTTTGGCGCAGCACCTGAAATGAACAACCGCAGGCAGGCACTGCGTTCGGCGAAGCCTGCAACCCTGCTTCGCCTCACGCTCCAGTCATACGGGCACCAAGAGACAGGGCCGTATCTGCTGGGGTAGCCATCACGAAACTTTGGTTACAGCAATATGCCTCAGGAGCTGCTTCCAATATTCCTTGCATGCCTGCTGGTCGGACTTTGTGAGGGGACTGGACAAAGATAAAGGAGCCAGCACCTCCCCACCCACAAAAACGGCACCGCTGTCCACATTGAGTGCAATATCTGCGGAGCACATACCAACACCGTCAGAATTTGACATGTAGATGAGGATTGCTGCCGGATGTCCACCAACTGTTGTTTTCCGGGCAATATCCCCGATGTCGCTAGCGACGTAAGGGGCGTTCCTCAGTGCAAGCTGTGAACCATTCGCCGAAGCTGGGACATAAACTTCATACGTCGATGAATCTCCATCCTTGAAAGAAATACCATCCATTCTCACAATCGTGTGAGATACCCCACCAAAAACATGAGTGCTTCCCTCAGTCAAGCCAGCAACTGCTGTCGTCGTGAAATCGTCGGGCCGCGAGAAAGGATCAAGCCTCAAGGCGGCCACATTGATAGCATCTGCCAATGCTTGGAAATTCTCGTTCACGTCAGACGCCTTGGCGGCCTGACCGGCAGAAAAAAGCTTGGGAATGGAAACCGACCCCGTTGCGAAGGTGAGAGAAGTCGTTGTGAGTACCAGAGCTAGTGTGGCAATTGCCTTGTATTTCATTTCTTACATTCCTTTTTATGAGTTCTTTCTGGTTGTGTTTATTCAGGCTGACCTACTGCCAGCTCACCTCACCCCAAGAACCGCTGTCCCAGGACAGCGGTGGCAGAGTGGCAACAGGCCCGCCACCAGACGAGCCTGAGCCGCCACCTCCGCAGGAGGCCAGCAACAGCGAAAGCGCAAACCCTAGAACGATCTTCTTATTCACCCTCATCTCCTTTTGATTGGCTACGCGATAACGTCATGAGCCCTGTGGGCCTCATATTGCTATTCCATAAATGAAAATAGTCATTTATGGAGCTCTTCCTAAAACCTTAAACCCCACCAAATCTACTATATAAGTTACCTATCGTAAATAAGGTAACTCAATAAGATGTTATTACCTGAGTGCTAGCTTGCTGAACTGAGCGCCCCAAACAGCAGGACTGGCGCAGATGGTTTATGACCGCAAGAAACAGCTTGGGCAACGCATCAAGTCACTGCGGCAGCAGGCTGGGCTCAAACAGGAATGGGTAGCAGAGCAGATCGGGATAGATGCCAAATCCCTGAGCCGTATCGAGCGGGGAGCACACTACCCCTCACTGGAAACACTGGATGCCATCAGCGCGTCACTCGGCGTGACCCTCGGCGACTTCTTTGATGACAGTGCAGGCACAGATTCCGAGGCCACATTGCGTGCTTACTTGGCCGGACTGGCAGCAAGCCTGGACTTGTCGCGCCTTCGCCTGGTTGCGGAAGCGGCAAAGAAGGTACTTGGAAAGGGGTGATCAAGGGGGCAACAACCAAATCATGAAGCCGCTTTAGCAACGATGCTAAAGCGGCTCCTACAAAAAATCTTCTTTGGTTTGATTATTTGCGAGGCAAGAACTCAGGCTTCTTTTTCTTGAAGTTGGCCTCCACCGCAATCTTCTGATTCTTGCCCATGAGCAAGCCCAGCTGGATGCGCGACTCCTTGGAGAAAGCACGACGCACGCCCGCCACCCAGGTCTCGTGAAAAAGCTGCTTGGTGGCGGCCACGGCATCGGGTGAGCGCGTCTTTATTTCGGCGACAAGTTTTTCCGCTTCGGCCAGCGGGTCAGCACTTACATCCGTGACCAGATTCAGCGCTCGCGCTTCGGTACCGGTCAGCATGCGACCGGTCATGGTCAGCAATTTGGCCTGATCCATGGGCAAGAGCTCACGCAGTGTCACGGTGCCGGTCATGTCGGGCACCAGCCCCCACTTGGCTTCGAGAATCGAAAATTCGCAGTCTGGCGTGGTAAAGCGGAAGTCAGCACCGAGGGCAATCTGCACACCCCCGCCGTAGCAATACCCGTGAATCACGGCAATCACCGGCACCGGCAGTCGGCGCCAGCACCAGGCCACTTCCTGAAAAAGATTGGTGGTCTTCACGCCGTACTTCAAGAAGCCACGCACCATGCGTGCCGGCTGCTTGGTAAAAGACGGGAAATCCAGTCCGCTGCAAAACGCCTTGCCATCGCCCTGGAGAATGACGGCTCGGATCGTGCGGTTTTTGCCGATTTTTTCGGCCGTATCCACCAGCGCGCAGAGCATCTCCCAGTCCAGCGCGTTGTACTTGTCGCTGCGGGTCATGGTGACGTAAGCCACCTCGTCACGAATCTCCAGCCGTACCCGTTCACTCATTGCGCTCACTCCCGTCCTGAATCTTTTTCTGTGCAACGCGCCGCTGCCGGAAAAAATCCGAAAGCAATGCACCCGCCTCATCCGCCAGCAATCCACCTTCAAAGGTGAACACATGGTTGTAATAGCCACTTTCGAGCTGCCGCCGCGCACTGACCAATGATCCCGACTTGGGTTCGGCGGCCGCGAACACAACGCGGGCTACCCGCGCATGCACCAGCGCACCGACGCACATGGTGCAAGGCTCCAGCGTTACGTACAGCGTGGCGCCTTCCAGCCGGTAATTGCCGAGCGCCTTTGCCGCCAAGCGCAGCGCCACCACCTCAGCATGTGCGGTCGGGTCCTGCGCGGTAATCGGTTGATTGAAGCCTTCACCCACCACGGCGTCATTGACCACCAGCACCGCGCCGACGGGCACTTCGCCCAGCGCCTGCCCCTGCCGCGCTTGCGCCAGCGCGCGCCGCATGAAAACAGTATCGCGTTCGGAAAAGGCCGTCATAGCGGTGAGTCGGGGTAAATATCCACCAGTGGTTTGTTGGCACCGGTGCGCAGATAAAAACGAAGGTTGTTCAGTGTCAGCAATGCCTGATCGAGCAGGCGCTGGAAGTGCACCTGCTCCGCCGCAGGATTAGCACAGCGATAACCATGATCATGCGACACCTGCACCTGCATGAGGCCATGCTCACCCATCAGCGCCAGCGTGCCCCAGACATCCAGTGCCTTGCGGCCGTCGCCCTGACGCAAGGCTTCCAGCACCGGCGCCATTTGTGCAGACCAGAACGGCAGCGAATGCCGCACAAAAAACATCGACAGCTCCAGCACAGCGGCTTCAGCGTTCTGCAGTTTTGCCTGTGTACTCATGGGAATACGGACATCTTTCTCAAAGAGGCAGGAGTCTACCGTCCATTCCGCAGGTCGTCACGGCGGCAGCCATGACACATCCCTATGGCCAGGACTCTCTTCCCGATCCGCACTCATACAGAGAGAATGACAGGCCATCCCGACCACCTCTCTCAGGAGCCTCGCATGATCCGGCCACTGCTGCGCATGGGCAATCCGCTGCTGCTACAGCGTGCGGCGGAAGTTGAATCGCTTGGTACACCTGAGTTGCTGGCATTGATTGACGACATGCGCGACACCATGCGGGCCGCACAAGGTGTCGGGCTAGCGGCCCCACAAATCGGTGTGAGCTTGCGGGTGGTGATATTCGGCGTGCAAAGCAGCCCCCGCTATCCGGATGCGGCCCCTGTTCCGGAAACCGTGCTGATCAATCCTGTGCTCACGCGCTTGACCGACGCCACAGAAGACGGCTGGGAAGGCTGCTTGTCGGTGCCCGGCATGCGCGGCCTCGTGCCCCGCTACACGCGGCTGCACTACCGAGGCACGGATGAGCATGGCCACATCATCGAACGGATTGCTGAGGATTTTCATGCGCGCGTGGTACAGCATGAGTGCGACCACCTTGATGGCATCCTGTACCCTGCCCGCATTCGCGACATGACACAGTTCGGCTTCAACGAAGAACTCTTTCCGGGTCAGGATTTGCAGGACGACTGAAGACCAGGCCGCCTCCTCTCTCCGAGGAGCGCTCAAGCCGCTACCACCTGCCCTTGCGTAAATGCCACCAGAATTTCACGAGGGCCATGAAAGGGCATCCGCCCATGGCTGGTGCTGAAGTTGTCGATCACCACCACATCGCCACGCTCCCAGCGCGGAAACACCATATGCCGCCAGAACACGTCGATGAGATGGCGAATGTCGGCCACTGGAATTTCACTACCGTCGGCATAGGTACAGTGAGTGGCAAAGTCATCCGGGCGGCGCAAAACGCGCTTGGCGGCAGTCAGGCTTTCGAGCAGTGCCGTCACTCCCAGGGACCGCAAAGAAGGCTGACGGCGCAGGATGTGCCGGTATTCAAATCGCGCGGCCTCGCTGTGAAACACTTGCGCATGATTGAACCAGACTTCCTCACCTGTCAGCGGATGACGCTGCATGGCGGGCTGCTCGCGGAGCAGACGTAAACCGCCATCCTCGCGCCACTCACAGCGCGTGCCTTCACGTGCTGCGGTTGCCTCCACCTCCGCACGATCTTGCGTGCCGAAAACCTCAGGCCAACTTTTGAGCTGCCAGGGATCGAGGCGTGATCCGCCTGTAGGCGGACCATAATTGCGGATGATGCGAATACCGCGCTCGGCAAAGCGGCCGCGTACCGCTGGCGCCAGACCTCGCCATACGGCGCGGCAATCGGCCATTGGGGTTTCGCCAGCAGCACCGGAGGCCATCGTGCACGCAAAAAAAAGACGGGTCGGCGCACTGGGCAGAAAACTCATTTCGCAGTGCTGCATGATGGGATAGTGCGGCGGCAACTCACTCGCCGTGAACGTGAACTCTGAACGAGCATTGCGCGGGGAGGTGCCGAGGTACTGGTTTTTCAGGTCCGGGGAAATGGCGAGCGCAAGGCGCTCGAAAGCCTGCGCATCCGGAATGTCAAAGCCATGAAAGCGCAGAGCACCATGCTTCAGCAGACTGGTTTCCAGCGCGGACTTTTCTGTTGCGACCCACGCCAGCAAATCGTCCAGCGACCTGCCGTCGCCGGGACCGGGTGAAATCTCCAATGGCAGGGACTGTTTCGGGTCGGCCAACTGCTGCATGGATGTCTCTCCGGAATCGTTGAGTCTTCCTGACGGCGGCCGACGGCGCCGCTTTTCATCCGTGCACGGCGGTCATCATGCCTGCACTCACGCACACGCCAGACATCGGCGCTGCGTCCCCGGCAACATCAACCATCAACCATCAACCGACAACCAACGCCGCCAACCCGTCTGCTGAAAAATGCCGCTCTTGTTCGACAGGGCACTCCTGAGCCGACTCACTAACGTCATTGGCTTCGACAGGCTCAGACAAGCCCAGTCGAAGGCCAGAGGCCGAGCAGATTCAGCACCTCAACAGCACTGAAGCAGGCGCCACCATCACTCCCACTCGATGGTCGCAGGCGGCTTGCCTGATACATCATAGACCACGCGCGACACACCTTCGATTTCGTTGATGATGCGGTTGCTCACCGTGCCCAGCAGCTCATAGGGCAGATGTGCCCAATGTGCCGTCATGAAATCAATCGTCTGTACCGCTCGCAGCGAAATCACCCACTGGTAGCGACGGCCATCACCGACCACGCCGACCGACTTCACTGGCAGGAACACCGCAAATGCCTGCGACGTCTGGTGATACCAGTCGGCCTTGTGCAGCTCTTCCAGAAAAATCGCATCGGCGTCGCGCAGGATGTCGGCATATTCTTTTTTCACTTCACCCAGAATACGCACGCCAAGACCCGGCCCGGGGAACGGATGGCGATACACCATGTCGTACGGAAGACCCAGCTCAAGACCGATCTTGCGCACTTCGTCCTTGAACAATTCACGCAGCGGTTCTACCAGCTTCATCTTCATGTCGGCCGGCAGGCCGCCGACATTGTGATGCGACTTGATGACATGGGCCTTGCCGGTCTTGCTGGCCGCCGACTCGATGACATCCGGGTAAATCGTGCCTTGCGCCAGCCAGTTCACGCCTCCGGCAGCGAGCTTGGCGGATTCGCGATCAAAAATGTCGATGAAGGTATTGCCGATGATCTTGCGCTTGGCCTCAGGATCACTAACACCCGCAAGCTTGCCGAGAAACTCGTCTTCGGCATCCACACGGATCACACGCACACCCATGTTTTTCGCAAACATGGCCATGACCTGATCGCCTTCGTTCTTGCGCAGCAGGCCGTTGTCCACAAATACGCAGGTGAGCTTGTCACCGATGGCCTTGTGCAACATGGCCGCCACGACGGAAGAGTCGACACCACCGGACAGACCGAGCAGCACCTGGTCTTCACCCACCTGGGCGCGGATACGCTCGATGGAATCGGCCACGATATTGGCCGGCGTCCACAGTGCATCGCAGCCGCAGATGTCGCGGATGAAACGCTCCAGCATGCGCCCGCCCTGCTTGGTGTGCGTCACCTCTGGATGGAACTGCACGCCGTAGAAATGCTTGTCTTCGTGGCTCATCGCCGCAACAGGGCAGGATGGCGTGGAGGCCGTCACCTTGAAGCCGTCAGGAATCTGCGTGACCTTGTCACCGTGGCTCATCCATACATCAAGCGACACGCTGCCATCGGCATGCACATGGTCTTCGATGCCATCGAAAAACCGCGACTTCGCTTCCAGCGTCACTTCGGCATAACCGAATTCGCGCATGTCCGACGACTCGACCTTGCCACCGAGCTGTTGCGCCATGGTCTGCATGCCATAACAGGTGCCGAATACCGGCACGCCAAGCGTGAATACACATGCCGGTGCACGCGGGGTGCCCTCAACCGTCACCGTTTCCGGCCCCCCGGAGAGGATGATGCCGCGCGGATTGAATTCGCGGATTTCCGCTTCACTCATGTCAAACGCGCGCAACTCGCAATACACACCGAGTTCACGCACGCGGCGGGCAATCAGTTGGGTGTACTGAGAACCGAAATCCAGGATCAGGATGCGGTGGGCATGAATATCCGGCGTTGTGTCTTGCGTCATGGCACTCTCGGGTTTCAGAAAACGAAAACGGGGCCGATGCCCCGCTTGTGCAGCTTGCCCACTTGCTGAGGACGCCAGCAGGCTGTGATGGCAAGGCGGCGGGCCTTGAACGGAGGGGAGCGTACTAAAAGTACGTGACCCGACGCGAAAGACTCGCCAACGCCGCCAGCGCGGCCTGATCGCGCGCCCCCAACCGATGCGGTAGTTGGGCGCTTCCTTGGTAATGGTCACATCATGCACATGCGACTCCTTCATCC
>JAUXNL010000570.1 GCA_030684415.1 Moraxellaceae bacterium
GGCCGACCTGCTGCGCCAGCCAGCGGTCTTGCAGTGTGAGCAGTCGAGGCTCACCAATGCCGCCCGCGGCAAGATTGCCGCGGACCTCGTCGCCTTGCGGGACGCGGGCCAGACAATAAGGCACGGGTTCGCCGTCAATCATCAGGATGCGTTTGTCGCCGTGCACTATTTCCGGAATGTAGCGCTGGGCCATTACCGGCTGAGTGCCGTTCAGTGTAAGCGCCTCCAGCGTGGCACCGATATTAGGGCCGCCGGCCGTGAGCCGGAATATACCGCTGCCGCCCATGCCATCCAGTGGTTTCACAATCGCATCTTTCAGTTCCTGTACAAAAGCGCGCAGGCGCTTCATGTCGGCTGAAATCAGTGTGGGCACCATGCAGTGTGGAAAATGCGTGGCAAAGAATTTCTCGTTGCAGTCACGGAGCGACTGCGGGTTGTTCACGACGAGTACGCCGGCCGCTTCGGCTTTTTCCAGAATATAGGTGCTGTAAACGAAGTTCATGTCGAAAGGCGGATCCTTGCGCATCAGGATCACGTCAAGCTCGCGCAGCGGTTTGGCACGGCGCTCGCCACGCTCGAACCATTTTTCCAGGCTGTCGAAAACGGTCAGTGGCGCCATGTCGCCAATGGCCTCGCCATCGCGCACAAACAGATCGCCTTGCTCCAGATACCAGAGCGTATGGCCACGCGCTTGCGCGGCTTGCAACATGGCGAGGCTGGAGTCCTTGTAAGGCTTGATGCCTTCGATAGGGTCCATCACCACCGCAATATGAAGGCTCATGCCGGATTCCTGTGTGGCGAAGAAAGAGGCATCCGGTCAGATGCCGAAGTCAGCGCGATAGCGGCGGATGGCGTCGAGATGCTCGCTGCCTTCGGCTTCAAGATAGGCCACTATCTGCTCGAGCTTGATGATGGAAATCACCGGAATACCAAAGTCGCGTTCGACTTCCTGGATGGCCGACAGTTCGCCTTTGCCCTTTTCCTGGCGGTCGAGCGCGACCAGCACGGCAGCTGGCGTGGCGCGGGCAGCGGCAATCAGGGCCATGACTTCGCGGATGGCGGTACCGGCGGTGATGACATCGTCGATGACCAGCACACGACCCGTCAGTGGCGCGCCCACCAACGAGCCGCCTTCGCCATGATCTTTGGCTTCCTTGCGGTTGAAGCACCAAGGCGTGTCGATACCAAAGTCATCAGCCAATTGCACGGCAGTGGCGGCGGCAATCGGGATGCCCTTGTAGGCGGGCCCGAACAACACATCGAACTCGACACCGGAGTCGCGGATGGCTTCGCCGTAAAAGCGCCCCAGCTCGGCCAGCATGCGGCCGGTGTTGAACAGGCCTGCATTGAAGAAATAAGGGCTCTGGCGGCCGGATTTGAGGGTGAAATTGCCGAAGCGCAGTACGCCGTGGCGGAGGGCGAAGCCGATGAACTCGCGTTGATAGTCGCGCATGGGATAAGGGCCGTTTGGTCAGGGAGAACGTGGCCGGTATGATAGCCGCTCGCATTTTCTGCCGCCATGAACAGCGTGTGACGCTGCCCGTCATGGCGGATTGCCCAAGGAATCCCGCCCGATGCGCATCGTGTCCGCCAATCTGAACGGTATCCGTTCTGCCGCCAACAAGGGTTTTTTCGACTGGCTCGAGGCCAGCGGTACCGATGTGCTCTGCGTTCAGGAAACCAAGGCGCAGGAGCATCAGCTCGATCTCCTGCATCGTCCTGAGGGCTGGCACAGCTACTTCTTTGATGCCGAGCGTCCGGGCTACTCCGGCACGGCGTTGTACAGCCGCGTCAA
>JAUXNL010000577.1 GCA_030684415.1 Moraxellaceae bacterium
CCTGCATGGCCTGCAAGTCCTCCTTGCCGAAGACACGCCCACCAATCAGGAAGTGGCGCGGGCCATGCTCGTGCGCCTGGGCTGCACGGTCACCGTGGTCAGCAATGGCCGCGACGCGTTGGCTGCATTTGGCGCACAACCCTTTGATCTGGTGTTGATGGACTGCCAGATGCCGGAGATGGATGGTTTCGACGCCACGCGGCACATCCGCACGCTGGAAAAATCCACCGGGCGCGAGCGGACTCCGGTGATTGCCGTCACCGCCGGCATCCTGCGTGACGAACGCGCCGCCTGTATCGAAAGCGGCATGGATGATTTTTTGGCCAAGCCGTTCAAGCGCGCCGCTTTGCTGGAGGTCCTGCAACGCTGGCGGCCACCGCAGGGGGAAACAGCCGCCACACCGAAGCCTGAGTAAAAATTTCAGCACGCCGTCAACCGCCGGAACAAGAACAACACGTTGCTGCGTTTGTCGCAGTAAACGACATCAGGAGCCCGGGCATGATGCCCCGCGCAGGGAGTACCGGAACATGCGCAGACTGATCGCCATCACGAGCGTACTACTGCTGTCTGCCGCGCATGCACAGGCAGCAGACAACAGCGATGACATTTTTTCCTTGCCGCTCGAAGCCTTGGCAACGCTCGAAGTGAAAATAGCGACCGGCACGCCAAAGCCACTTTCAGCGGCTCCGGCAATGGCGACCGTCATCACCGCCAGCGAATTGGCAGCAATGGGCGCGCGCGACATTGGCGACGCCCTTCAGGCTGTTCCCGGCCTGCATGTCTCCAACGGCAGCTTCAATTACGGCGCGCGTTATTTCATTCGCGGCATTGTCTCCACCTACAACCCGCACACACTGGTACTGATCAACGGCATTCCCATGACCAGCCTGTTCGCCGGTGATCGTGGCGAGCGCGCCGCCGGCATCTATGGCATGCCCATCGAAAGACTGGAGCGCATCGAAATTGTTCGTGGCCCGGGATCCTCCGTGTATGGCGCCGATGCATTCGCCGGCGTCATCAACCTGATCACCCGGCATCCGGATGCCGTATCGACCACTGAAGTCAGCCTCGCCGGGGGCAGTTTTGCCACGGCGCATGCCACCGTGCTGCACCCTTTCGCGGTCGGCGGCGCCAGTGCACTGCTGTCACTCTCGGCTGATCGTACGGATGGCGACACACCCATCATCATGGCCGACTTGCAAACCGCGATTGATAGCGCCTTCGGATCATCCGCCTCATTGGCTCCCGGTGCCGCCAACCTTGCCACGCGCCAGTACGATGCGAGCCTTGATATCGCAGGGAAAAAATGGCGACTCCGGGCCGGCTGGCATCAGAGCAACACCGGGACGGGCACCGGCATCAACGATGCGCTCGACCCTGGCAGCGAGTTCGTGAATCACCGCGGCACAGCCGATATCAGTTGGCAATCACCCGCACACTGGCGGCACTGGGATCTCGACGCACAACTGAGCTACTACTACAGCGATTTCCGCAATCCGCGGGACATACGCCTGTTTCCCGCCGGTGCTTTTGGTGGCAGTTTCCCGGATGGCGTCATCGGCAAGCCTGAGCTCTTTGAAGAGAATGCACGGGTTGGCAGCAGCGCGCTTTATACCGGCTGGTCGCAACATCGGCTGCGTATCGGCACTGGCTTTTACTGGGGCGACATTTTCGAAACCCGTGATCGCAACAATTACGTTTTCGGTGGCCCGGTGCTTGTTCCGCGTGGCGGACTTGTGGATGTCAGCGACACCGCCGATGTCTTCCAGCCGGAAAACCAGCGCACCAGCCATTATGTATTCGTGCAGGACGAATGGGCCTTCGCCGCCGACTGGGAAGCCACCTATGGCATCCGTTACGACCACTACTCGGATGTCGGCGACACCGCCAATCCCCGCGTCGCACTGGTCTGGAACACCACGTCCGAACTCACCACCAAACTGCTGTATGGCGAAGCTTTCCGTGCCCCCGCCTTTTTCGAGCTGTATGCCACCAACAACCCGGTAGCACTGGGCAACCCTGCCCTCAAACCGGAAAAACTACGCAGCGTGGAAATGGGAGCAACCTGGAAGCCGAGTCGGGCATGGACGGCTGACCTCAACATTTATCAACTGCGCATCCATGATTACATCGACTTTGTCAGTGATCCGGGCGGCATGACATTCACCACTCAAAATACCGGCCGGCTGCGCGGACGCGGTCTTGAGTCGGAAGTCCGGCATCAGCTCAATGACAACCTGCAATTGCTCGGCAACTACAGCTACCAGCAGACCGTTGATGTCCGCACCGGCCATGCGCTCGGCATTGCTCCGCGCGACAAACTTTATTTGCGCGCCAACTGGGACATCCGCCCCGGCTGGCAGCTCACCCCGCAACTGACCAGTGTGGGCGAACGCAAACGCCAGAGTGGTGACACACGCACGGCGCTTGCCGGCTACACCACACTCGACCTTAACCTGCGCTACCGCCTTTCGCGTCATATCGACCTGTCACTGGCCGCGCGCAACATGTTCGATGCCGATATACGCGAAGCCAGCCGTGGCCCGGGCCCCGGACAAGTTGTCCCCGCCCTGCCAGACGACTTGCCGCAGCCCGGCCGCTCCGTTCTGCTGCAAGCCAGTTTGCGCTGGCCCTGAGACTGCACCTGCCTGTTCTGCCAACCAGCAGATGGCTGAACAACGTGAATCAAGAATCGACCGTGCTGTATTGCGGGTGCGGCATGCTTACGGGCGCGGAGTCGAAAGGGGCAATTTTTCTCACCACGTCATGCGACATGCACAAAATGGTTGTGCAGCATGCTCTTTGTGCAGCATCCGTTGAGGCATGACTAACAGCTTGCTGAAAAATGCTTTTCAG
>JAUXNL010000588.1 GCA_030684415.1 Moraxellaceae bacterium
CTCGCCCTTAACCCAGAGCTGGGGAAAAGTCGGCCAGTTGGCAATCTTCGGCAGGGTCGCGCGAATCTCGGGGTTTTCCAGAATGTTCACGTAGGCAAACGGCTCACCCACCTGAGTCATGGCCTCGACCACGCGGGCCGAGAAGCCGCACTGCGGAAACTGGGGGGTGCCCTTCATGTAAAGAAGAACGGGGTTTTCGGCAATCTGCTGCTTGATGAGGACTTCGATATCCATGGAAAACGGCACCTGTGGGAGGTCGGTCAGGGGAAGTGGCGCAAATTCTAGCGTTTTAGTCGGGTATTGGCGACGGCCTTGATGCCGCTCTTGATTCGCACTGACAGCTAGTTGCATGACCGCTGGTTTGGCCACTGACGGCCTTTTGCAGCGAGCGGCGGAAGACTCCCCCGGCAACCGCTGACGGCTTTCTATCAACCCCCTGAGGGCGCTCTATCAACACCGCGGCGGGCGCTTGGCCGCTCCGGGGGACTTTTCCCTCAGCGCTAGGGGCCTGCCCGAACACGCGAAACGGGCAAAACACCGGCAAATTGCCGGGCCGGGCCAGACCCGCTACCATCGGCCACAGGCAGCCCGGCTGCCTTTTTTATTTGCAGGGTGCGCGTTGCGCCCGTTGGCCCCCGCCCTGCCCTCCCTTGAAGACTGGTTGATTCAGCAGGTTATTCCTATGTCCAGCGCGCTCATGCCGACCTATGCCCGGCAGCCCGTCGGCTTTTCCCGTGGTGAAGGGGTCTGGCTTTTCGACACCGAAGGCCGCCGTTATCTCGACACCACCGCCGGCATCGCCGTCTGTGGTCTGGGCCATGCCCACCCTGCCGTGGCGGAAGCGATTGCCGACCAGGCACGCACACTGGTGCACACCTCGAATCTCTATCAGGTGCCGCTGCAGGAAAAGCTGGGCGAAGCGCTGCGCGATGTCTCCGGCATGGAGCTCTGTTTCTTCGGCAACTCCGGTGCGGAAGCCAACGAAGCCGCCATCAAGCTCGCCCGCCTGTTTGCGCACAAGCACAAAGGCATTAGCGAGCCCGCCATCATCGTGATGGAAAACTCTTTTCATGGCCGCACGCTGGCCACGTTGTCGGCCACCGGCAACAAGAAAATCCAGGATGGCTTCGGGCCGCTGGTGCCGGGTTTTGTGCGTGTGCCGTTTGATGATGTGGCCGCGATTGAAAAAGCCGCGGCTGAAAATCCGAATATCGTCGCCATTCTGGTCGAGCCGATTCAAGGCGAGAGTGGCGTGCGGGCGCCCGCCGCCGGTATCGCTCCGTATCTCGAAGCACTGCACGCCATTTGCGATAAAAACGACTGGCTGCTGATGCTGGATGAAATCCAGACCGGCAACGGTCGTACCGGCAAATACTTCGCCTACCAGCACTCGGCCATTCTTCCGGATGTCGTGAGCACCGCCAAAGGTTTGGGCAATGGTTTCCCCATCGGCGCCTGCCTCGTACGCGGTAAAGCACGCGATTTGTTCGGCCCGGGCAATCATGGCACTACTTATGGCGGCACACCGCTGGCCTGCCGTGCCGCGCTCACCACCATCGAAGAATTGCGCAAAGGCCCTATCGACAATGCACGTGTGATGGGCGAACGCATCCGCTCCGGTTTCCTGAACACGCTGGGCGATCTTGGTGTGACCGTGGAAGGTGCCGGCCTGATGCTCGGCGTCGTGCTGCCCAAACCTTGCGGCGAACTCGTGGCGCGCGCACGTGAAGACGGCGTACTGCTCATCGTGAGTGCCGAAAACCGCATCCGCCTGCTGCCGCCGCTCATCATCAATGGCGAGGAAGCCGATTTGCTGGTGGAAAAAATTTCGGCACTGGTGCGCACCTTCTTGAACGAAGGAGCGGCGGCATGAGTGTGCGGCATTTCCTGACCCTGCTGGACTTCAGCCGCGACGAACTGCAGCAGGTCATCGACCGCGCGATTGTGCTGAAAAAAATGCGCAATGATGGCGTCGTCTACGAACCATTGAAGAATCAGGTGCTGGGGATGATTTTCGAAAAATCCTCCACCCGCACCCGCGTGTCATTCGAAGCCGGCATGGCACAGTTTGGCGGCTCGGCCATTTTCCTGTCGTCGCGCGATACCCAACTCGGCCGCGGCGAACCGGTGGAAGACGCTGCACGCGTCATCTCGCGCATGGTCGATGTGGTGATGATCCGTACCTTCGGCCACAACATCATCGAGCGTTTCGCGGCTTACTCTCGAGTGCCGGTCATCAACGCGCTTACCGATGCCCACCACCCCTGCCAGTTGCTGGCCGATTTGCAGACCTTTGTCGAGCATCGTGGCGCACTGGCCGGCAAGACGTTTGCGTGGATTGGCGACGGCAACAACATGTGCAATTCGTACATCCATGCCGCGCACATTTTCGACTTCCAGCTCAAGATTGCCTGCCCTTACGGCTTCGAGCCCGACCCTGAGCTGCTGGAAAAATACGCCCGCAATGTCGAGCTGGTGAAGACTGCCGACGACGCCGCCAGTGGCGCGCACCTGATTGCCACCGATGTCTGGGCCAGCATGGGCCAGGAGTCGGAACAGAGCATCCGCAAACGCCGTTTTTCGATGTACCAGATCAATCCGCGTCTGATGGACCGTGCCGACAGTGCGGCGCTGTTCATGCACTGCCTGCCGGCACACCGGGGCGAGGAAATTTCGGAAGACATGCTCGATGACCCTCGCGCCGTGGTATGGGACGAAGCCGAAAATCGCCTCCACGCACAAAAAGCGCTACTCGAGTTCTTGCTGGTGGGGCCAAGTGGCGTGAAGCGCACCTGACCGTCGGACTGCTCTGATAAAAACGCCGCTGAACGCGGCGTTTTTCATTACTGGCCTTGCGCAAATGCGTGCGAACACTCCGGCTCGTGCAGCTCTTTTTCAAAAGCAAATTCTTTGTGCACTGAAGCCGCTATGCCTTGAAGCTGTCAAGCATCGACACGTCAGGTCTTTTCGGGCCTCGTCAAAACGCTGGATAGCTGTATATCAGACATTTCCAGCCTCTTTTGATGCCCCAAGACCGTTCCTGCAGGACTCATCAAACAACCGGAAAATTCACCTATCACGCGGGCAAGCGCATTTCAGGTTATTCAGGGGCTCCTTGCAGGGCTTCCTTGAATGAGAGCTCACACCCAAACACGCCAGCATCCCTTGACTCAACGCGCGCCCGATCTTCCACGACGGCGCTTGTTCTCGTACATACTGGCATCGGCCGCACGCATCAATGCTTCTAGCGTCGCGCCGTCATCAGGAAACGCGGCAATCCCGATGCTCATGCCGACACGCAACGTACGCTCGCCCACCTGTAGGGGCACACTCACCGCCTCGTGCAGACGCGCGAGCAGCATATCGAGTTGCTCGCCACGGTCAGTGTCCGGCAACAGCACCAGAAATTCATCACCACCAAAACGCGCAATCAGGTCAGAGGCACGCAAGCAGCCACGCGCCTGACCGGCGACATGTACCAACATGGCATCACCGGTTTCGTGTCCGAAGTCATCATTGATGCATTTGAAGTCTTCAAGATCGACGCTGAGCATGACCGCAGGGCGGCGCTGCCGCTCCGCCAGCGCCAGCATGCCCTGTGCCTGAGCAATGAATCGGTGCCGGTTAGCGAGCCCGGTCAGGCTGTCATGGCTGGCCAACACGGCCAGACGCTGCTGGCTTTGCATTGCATAGGCAGCAAGACTGCCGGAAGCCAGCGCCAGCAGGATGGCGAGCAAATGCCAGGGCAGCGGGTGCCAGCCTTTCGCTGTAGCAGGGTCTCGCCAGCGCGCCGCCAGCACCCAGTGTCCGCCCGGAATTGCAATTTCCTGTTGCAGGCTATCCGCCTCGGCAAACAAATTTTCCGGCCCGAGAAATACCTCTCCCTGCTTGCCTTTTGCATCGCGTCCGCGCAGGGCGTAGAGCACATCCTCGTGATTGTTGAGGCCCACCCCGGCAAAAATCGGCAAGGGATCAATCACCACGGCTACTTGCCCCCAATAATGCAGATGGCCATCTGCACCCAATATCTGCACCGGAACACGATTCACGATACCAAGGCCGCCCTGTACCAGATTCAGCGGCCCGGCGGTGACGGGCTGCCGCTCACGCGCCACTCGCAAGACAACCTCGCGCTGCTCGGCAAGCTGCTCCAGATTTGTGCCCAGTGCGCGCTCATTGCCGTTGAGTGGATAGACATGGCGAATGACATGGTCCGGTGCCAACGCAATATTGCGCAGACGTGGCTGCAAGGCGAAAAGCGTGTCGGCAAGGCGCTCGTAATCCTGCGCCCGGAATTGCGGATTGGCGGCCACAAACGCGGCGACCGATTGCCCGATGGAAAGTGGATTGCTGAGCTCAGACTCCAAGCGCGCTCGCACCACGCTGGCCTGCGCCTGCAAGCGGGTTTGTGCCGACAGGTCAACGCGTGCCGCCTCAAGGCGGATCAGCCATTCGGCAAAGACCAGCACAATCAGGCCCACCGCAAGGCCCATCAACCCTGCACGGAAATGCCGCCCTGTCATCACGCTGCTGTCCATAGGTCGCCGCCATCGTCCTCCCTACACCGCATGAGAGGCTGGAAGATCGTCACAGCATGGAATGTATCAGCGCCAGACATTCGCCTCGGCTGAACAAGAGGGCACTGGTCGGTGAAAACCACCGGTTGAGACCCGGCGGAAGACCTGCACAAGTGGCGCGAATGTCAAACCGGGCGAGGATGCTGCTGCGGGTGTTGGTGGCGGGTGTTGATGACAGGTGCTGCCGTATGAGTGGGCGGCAACGTGAATGGCGGGTAACAGACACATGAGGAGGGCCAATCCTCTGCACTACCTTCTGAGCCGCTAACTGTTTATGAGCCACCAGGTGTTTCTGAGCGGCCAAGTGAGCTGCACTTTGAACATACCTACCATGCGTCGATGGTTCAGGCATACCAGGCGAAGCGTGGGCAAAGCGTTCAGTGATGCCATCAGGAAAGCGGAAAGAGCCTGCATGAGAGTCGGCGGATTACGCTGCGCTAATCCGCCCTACTCGCCCAACACCTCTGCCATTGATGTCTCAGGCGCGCAGACGACGGGTCTTGAAGGTTTTCCAGCCGTTGTCCGTCATCCCGAGAATGAATGACACCAGTCCCGACTCGTTGGGCTTTGGCGCCTTGCCATTGCCGATACGGCGCAACTGACGCGAATACCAGGCCACTTCCATGAGCGCCATACGATCAATCATGGCGATGCCGGTCTTGATCGGCTTGACTGCATAGCGCGGCTCCTGCCCGGACAGCACACGCGCCGGCATGTCCGGCTCGATGGCCAGTGCACGCGCCACGCCTACCACATCAATCGCGCCACTGGTGATGGCATCTGCCATACCACCGGCGCTGCGGAAGCCGCCCGTCAGCATGAGGGGTGTCTTGACGGCGGCACGCGCTTTTTCGGCGAATTCCAGAAAATACGCCTCGCGTTGCCGAGTGGAATCCTTCACCGGTTTGGCCGACACACCGCTCATGGCCGGCGCCTCGTAAGTACCACCGGAAATTTCGATAAGATCGATGCCGGCTTCACTGAGCGCACGGATGACATCCAGCGATTCTTCCTCGGTAAAGCCACCGCGCTGGAAGTCCGCCGAGTTCAGCTTGATGCCGATAGGGAATGACTTGCCCGCTTGCGCCCGCATTTCACGAAACACTTCGAGCACAAAGCGACGGCGGTTTTCAGCCGAACCACCCCAGCGATCCGTCCGCTGATTGTGGTGTCCGGACAGAAACTGGCTGACCAGATAGCCGTGCGCGCCATGAATCTGCACGCCGGAAAAACCCGCCTGTTTCGCCAGCGCCGTCGTGCGCCCGAAACGCTGGATGATGTCTTCGATTTCACGCTCGGTCAGCTCTCGCGGCGTCGCAAAAAAATTGGCCAACTCGCGCCCGAAAGGAATGGCCGACGGCGACACGTTTTCCGCATTCAGGCCGCGTGGCGATTGCTTGCCGGGGTGATTCACCTGCATCCACAGTGCCGTGCCGTTCTTCGTCCCGGCCGCGGCCCAGGCCTTCAGCAGGTCCATGTCCCGGTCATCTTCAAGCACGATGTTGTTGGGTTCGCCCAAGGCACGCTTGTCGACCATGACATTGCCGGTGATGAGCAGGCCGATGCCGCCCTCGGCCCAGCGTTCGTAAAGACGCGGCAACGCCGCCGTCATGCGGTTGTCGGTCGTGCCTAGCGCCTCGCTCATCGCAGACTTGGCCAGCCGGTTCTTGAGTACAGTGCCATTAGGCAGCGTGAATGACTGGGCCAGCACTTGGGCAGGGGAAAGAGATGCGGTCATGGCGGCCTCCGTCGGGGCGTGATTGCAGTGCCGGCGACGCTATCCAACATTTCGATACTTGTCAAACTGTCAATCTGTGGCAGAATGCGCCACATGCATTCATGACCGGCAAGCGGCCGGCGATTTTCTCCACAAGGGAGATTCACCACCCGCTGCCCTGAGGATTTCACCGTGATCCGAGTTTGTGGCAACAAAGAACTGGAAAAACTCGCACGCGCCTTCAAGGCGCTGTCCAACCCGAACCGTCTGGCGATTTATCTTGAGGTCCTGCAGCAGTATCGCGCCGAAATGAAAAGCTGTGGCCTCGCGCAACTGATCGACCGACTGGAAATCGGCGCCCCCACTATCTCGCACCACACCAAAGAGCTGGTCGATGCCGGCCTTATCAGCGTGCAGCGTGATGGCCGTTTCATTCTCTGCACACTCGACGAAAACATGCGCGAACGTCTCGGCAGCTTTTTCGCGCGCGATCTCAAATAACCCGATACGACCGGAGCCTGACCATGAGTGTGCGTGTACATCATCTGAATTGCGGCACGATGTGCCCGGTCTGCGCGCGTCTGGTCAACGGCCGTGGCGGCTGGCTAGAAGCGGCGCAAATGGTCTGCCATGTGCTGCTCATCGAAACGCCGAAAGATGGCTTGGTACTCGTCGATACCGGTATCGGCATGACCGACATCAACCGACCGTCCGGTTTGGGTAAACCGTTTCTCGCGCTGACGCGCCCACGGCTTGACCCGCATGAAGCCGCCATTGCGCACGTCGAACGGTTGGGCTTTCGTGCAGACGATGTGCGCCACATTATCGTCACGCACCTCGACCTTGATCACGCCGGCGGGCTGCCGGATTTCCCCAAAGCGCAGGTACATGTATTTGCGGCCGAACATGCCGCGGCGATGAAGCCAGACTGGCGCTCAAACGCCCGCTACCTGCCGCAGCACTGGGCACACAGCCCACGCTGGACTCTGCACGACAGCAACGGCGGCGAGCGCTGGTTCGGTTTCGACAACCTGCACCCGATTCCCGGGCTGAGTGAAGACATCCTGATGGTGCCGCTGATCGGCCACACGCGAGGCCATTGTGGTATCGCCGTGCGCACAGACAACGGCTGGATACTGCATTGCGGCGATGCCTATTTCTTCCACGGGCAGATGGACCCTGCCCACCCGCATCACACGCCGGCAATGGCCTTGTTCGAGAAAATCGTGCAAACCGATAAAGCGGCTCGCTTGCAGAATCTCGGGCGCTTGCTCGATCTGTCGCGACAGCACGGCGGCGAGGTCAAACTGTTCTGTGCACACGATCCGGTGGAGCTGGCGCGATTCGCGTGAGCCAACACAGGCATGTGTCACGGCCGGTATCACTCCACTCCGCTATTGTCATCTGATCGCACTGACCGTATGGCAGCTTACCAGTTGCCGATATCGGCGTTATCGCCTTCTCCGCCCGGTGCCTTGTCAGGGCCGAAGGAATAGAGGTCGTAATCGGCGTTGCGCTCACCGGGCGCCTTGTACTGGTAGGGCTGGCCCCAAGGGTCGAGCGGGGGGGGGGCTTTGTGCAGATAGGGGCCACGCCAGTTCGGCGCCTCCGCCGGACGCTGCATGAGCGCCGCGAGCCCCAGGGCTGTTGGTTGTCGAGGCGGTACTGGTCCATGGCTTTGCCCAGCGCATCGACCTGGGCACGGGCGGTGGTCAGTTCCGAGTTGTTCACGTTCTTGAACAAGCTGGGCGCGACGACACCGGCCAGCAGGCCGATGATGGCGAGCACGACCAGAAGCTCGAGAAGGGTGAAGCCGTTTTTTATTTATCACTGCCACGCCGAACTCCTCAACACTTTAAGCGTCCTCATTTTTTCTTCTTTGGTCTTGAGCTACGGCATTGGCCAATCAGACTACTTATGATTATCCTTGATCACTTTCCACGTTTTGTAAGTTAAGACCCCAAGAATCATTGTCGTGATTAAAAAAGCAACAGCTACACCAATATAATCATCACTCATTTCAATAAAAACAAAAAACAACCCCCCCATAAAAAACAAACCAAAAATCAGATAACAAAAAAAATAGCTATCTCTTCCGCTTTTTTTGAATTTCCTAAAGCAAGCATCCGAAAGAACACCCGAAACCACCAAGATTATCAAAATAATCGAAAAATCAATCATTTGTGCAATTCACCGTAATGGCGCCCGCAAACTTATCAAGCCCCAAAATGGTTATATCAACGCCTATCAGTCTAAACAAAAGCTCAGCCTCTTTAACAGCAACGGGGCCAGACACACCAAACTGCAATGTGATCATTGAAAACACCGTCATGACCAACATTAAAGCCAATCAAGAAATGTGGAAATGGAAGAAACATAATAGCCATGAAATTCACTACAAAATAGCCATGCCAAAAAATTTGCCACTTTTTATCACTCATTTTTTAGCACTCCCCACATACTATAAATGCAATAGCTCAAGCACCCTGCCTCTAAAACAGCAGCATCATCCGATGCCTCACGACTCCCCGCGTAACCGCGCGCGATAGCGGCTCGGGCTTTCCCCCGTCCACTGCCGGAAGGCGCGCGTGAAATTGGCCGGGTTCACATAACCGAGCTGCGCGGCAATCTGCTGCATGGGCAGCTCACTATGCTCCAGCAAATCATGGGCATCGCGCCGCCGCACCTCTTCGAGCAACAACAAAAAGCTGGTGCCTTGTGTCTGCAACTGCCGCTTGAGTGTGCGGGCAGAGATGCACAGCCGGGCCGCCACGGCATCAAGGCCCGGATAACCGGCGTCATCGCGGCGTCGTAATTCGGCGCGCACACGTGTGGTGATGTCCGCTTCGTTGTCGGAGGCCAATGCCAGCTCGCGCTCGCATAGCGCAATGGCTTGTTGGGAGGCGAGCGGATCGGCCAGCACTGGCCGCAGGTCAAGATAATGTCGGGGCAGTCGCAGCAATGTGGCAGGACGCGCGAAACGCATGGCCGGCAGGCGCGCCGCCCAAGCGGCATGGTAGTCAGGCTCGGGCCAATCCACCCATATTTCCAGATCGTGCAGACTTTCCAGCTCGCGCCCGAGCAACACGGCAATGCCGCGCGCCAAGCCCAGCAGTACGTTCTCGTGGAAAAAACTGCGCAACACCGGAATCGGATAGCGCTCTTTTATTTCGATGAAGGCGTAATCCCCGGCTTCGGTAACGTGCAGGGTAAATCCGGCTTGGCGCACGCGCATATACCGTGCCGACACTTCATGGGCCTGACGCAGGGTAGCGCAGCTCATCGTGGCGTAACCCAGCACACCGTGCAGTGTCGGCCGCATGCGCAAGCCATAGACGTAACCCAGCCCGGCATCGCCGGTGAGCGCCAGCGCGCGCAGGATGAGCAACGTCCACTGCTGCGGTGTCATGCGCGCCTGTGGCTGGGTGAGCAAGGCCGGGTCTAGCGGCATGCCCTCTAGCAGCAGCGGAGCGGAAATCCCGCGCTCACCGAGTATCTCGACCAGCAACTGCAGATAGGCAATCGAAATCGAAGGACGGGTGAGCTGGTACGGATCGGAACGGGGCACCGGATGACTCCACAGCGGGGATGGGGGCAGGCGCTCAAGAGAGCCTGCGTATGGTCTGGCACACGGCAAGCGCATGGCCCGTAATGATAAGCACATTGGCATGCCTTCGCATCACGGCCGGGCACCCTCACTGCCTACACTCACCGCACGTTCTTCACGCAGGATTTCCCATGAGCATTCCTACCCTCGACGGCACCGTGGTCGCCATTACCGGCGGTGGCCGCGGTATCGGTCTGGCGATTGCCGGCGCCCTTGCTGCGCGCGGCGCGCGCATCAGCATCGGCGACATTGACGCGGCCCTAGCCGAGCAGGCCGGCCGAGAGCTGGGCGGCATGGGCATGGCGCTCGACGTGCGCGACCGCGCCTCATTCACCGCTTTTCTGACGGCCACGACAAACCGCCTCGGCCCTGTCGACGTACTCATCAACAATGCGGGCATCATGCCTGCCGGCAGTTTTATCGACGAAGCGGACGCCCTCAGCGATACCCAGATCGACATCAACCTGCGCGGGGTCATCTTCGGCTGCAAGGCCGCTCTGCCGGCTATGCTGGCGCGCCGGCAAGGCCATGTGGTGAATGTGGCCTCGCTCGCCGGCAAGCTGGCGGTGCCCGGGCTGTCGGTGTATTGCGCCACCAAATTTGCCGTGGTCGGGTTGACCGACAGCCTGCGCGAGGAATACCGCGACAGCGGCGTGAGCTTTACTACCGTGATGCCGGCCAAGGTGACGACCGAACTGGCCTCCGGCACCGACCGGGCTGGCCGTGGCGTGCCCACCGCCAGTCCGGAGGACGTCGCGGCCGCGGTCATTGATGCACTGCTGCACCAACTGCCGGAAGTGACCGTGCCCCGCTACCTGCTGGGGGTGCCGGCGCTGCAAGGCGTAGCGCCGCACTGGTTGCTGCGCGGTCTGCGTCGCACCTTTGGCGACCGGCGCGTGCTGGAGCAAATCGACCATGGCGCCCGTGCCGGCTACGAGCAGCGCATTGCAGCGCTGGCACGCCCGGGCAGAGGCCAACCCTGAACACACCGCACATACATCCCAAGCGCAAAAACTGCCTAGCCGATTTGTCCGTTCTGATTGCAGGAGCCCACCGATGACCGCCGCTTCCCCTTCCCGCCGCCGTGCCGCCGCCAAACCCGTTCAGCCCATCGAAGTGCTGGTCATCGGGGCTGGCGTTAGCGGTATTGGCGCTGCCATCCGCCTGCGTGCTGAAGGCATCCACGATTTTGTCGTGCTGGAAAAAGCCGATGCGCCGGGCGGCAGCTGGCGCGACAACACCTATCCCGGTTGTGCCTGCGATGTGCCGTCGGCGCTGTACTCTTATTCATTTGCACAAAAACCGGACTGGAGCCGCGTGTTTGCCGGCCAGGCCGAAATTCTCGACTACCTGCACGACACGGCCGCGCGCTTCGACGTGCAGCGCCACATCCGTTACAACGAAGCGGTGCAGGACAGTCAGTGGGACGATGCCGCCGGCCACTGGGTCGTGGAAACCGCGTCCACCCGCTGGCATGCCCGCGTGGTGATTTCCTGCACCGGCTACCTGCACGAGCCGGTACTGCCCGACTTGCCCGGCCTTTCTGAGTTTCCCGGCACCGTGTTCCATTCTTCGCGCTGGAATCACGATCATGATTTGCGCGGCAAACGTGTTGCCGTTATCGGCACCGGTGCGTCGGCCATCCAGTTCGTGCCGGAAATCCAGCCGCAGGTGCAGCAATTGCACGTTTATCAGCGCACACCGCAATGGATACTGCCCAAGCCCGACGCCAGTCTGCCGACGCTGCAGCAGAGCCTGCTCTCACTGCCGCTGGCGAAAGAGGCCTTGCGCGGCATGATTTATTCGGGCTTCGAAGTCTTCGGCATCGGCTTCCGCCGCCCAGCCCTGCTCAAACAAGTAGAGCGGCTGGCACGCACGCATATCCGCCTCAGCGTGAAAGACCCCGTACTGCGCGCCAAGCTCACGCCGGATTACACGCTGGGCTGCAAGCGCGTGCTGCTGTCGAATGCGTATTACCCTGCCGTCGCGCAACCGAATGTAGAGTTGCACGCCACCGGCGTGAAAGCCGTGCGTGGCAATGTGGTCATCGCTCAGGATGGCAGCGAACGCGAAGTCGACACGATCATTTTCGGCACCGGTTGTGTAGTGGCCGACCAACCCATCTCGCATCATGTGCGCGGCCGCGACGGGCGCACCATGGCGGACATCTGGAATGGCAGCCCCGAGGCCTATCGCGGCAGCACCATCACTGGCTTTCCCAACCTGTTTCTGGTGCTGGGGCCGAATCTGGCGATTGGCCACAACTCGGCCTTCATCGTCATCGAGGCACAACTGGATTACGCGATGAACGCGTTGCGTGCCATGCGCCAGCATGGCTTTGCCCGACTGGAAGTCACCGCCGACGCCCAAGCCAGTTACAACACCAAAGTGCAGCGCGACCTGCAAGGCACGGTGTGGAATACCGGCGGCTGCTCCAGCTATTACCTCGACCGCAATGGCCGCAACAGCATCGGCTTTCCCTGGAGCACGCTGACCATGCGCCGGCTGCTCGCCGATTTCGATCTGCGCCATTACCATGCCACCCGGCATGCCGCCGTTCATTCCGCTCCGGCCGCCGCCTCCCTCTCCCCTGCACAGGAACTGCCGGAACATGCCTGAAGCGAAAAAAACCAAACGCGCTCTTGTGATCGGCTGCGGCGGCGTTGCCGGCGGTGCCTGGTCGATTGCCGTGCTCGCCGAACTGGAAAAGCAGATGCAATGGGATGCGCGCGAGGCCGACATCCTCATCGGCACATCGGCGGGCGCCGTGCTGGCCGGGCTGCTCGGTGGCGGCGTCAGTGTCAGCACGATGCTGGCCTGCCAGAAGGGCGAATCCGCCCACTGCCGCTGGAATCACGACACCGACACCGGTGGTGCCCTGCCGCCGCTGCCGGCCGCGCGCTTTACCGCGCTCAGCCTGGCTCGCGAAGGGCTCAAGGGCCGTGTCTCGCCACTCACCGCCATCACCGGACTGCTGCCGGAAGGC
This sequence comes from Moraxellaceae bacterium, assembly GCA_030684415.1. Lineage (GTDB taxonomy): Bacteria > Pseudomonadota > Gammaproteobacteria > Pseudomonadales > Moraxellaceae > UBA2031. The sequence continues at coordinate 12,888 of JAUXNL010000588.1, forward strand.
CGTGCCGACATGGCGCCGTTCATGGCGCTGGTGGATGGCGTGGTGCCCGCCGGGCAATGGGCGCCCCATCCGGCAACCTGGATCATGGTGGTCGATGCCGCCAGCGGCGAGCGGGTCGCCTTGGGCCGCGATGTGTGCGACATGCCACTGAACCGCGCGGTGTGCGCCTCTTACGCCGTGCCGGGCTGGTGCCCGCCGGTCAGTCACGCAGGCCACACTTATATTGATGGCGGCGTTGCCTCACCGGCGTCCGCCGACCTGCTTGTCGGTAGTGGCATCGACGAAGCGATTGTCATCGCCCCCATGGCGTCGAGCGAGCCGGACCGGCCACGCTCACCGCTGGCCGCGATCGAGCGGCGCGTGCGCCGCTACATGACGGCGATTGTCGATCGCGAAGTCGCCAGCCTCGAAGCCGCCGGCATTCGTGTCGTCCGTCTTGAGCCCGGCCCTGACGACCTCGCCGCCTTCGGCTTCAACATGATGGACCCCAACCGCCGTCGCCTGGTGCTGGCCACCGCCCTGCGCACCGCACCGGGTGCTGTTGCGCGGGCACTGAACGGGGCCGGTGCCGGTATTGGAGTGGCACGGCACGATGGGCAGCCTCAGCTCGCGTAACCCACAACCTCCAGCCAATACAAAGGGCCGGCGCATTTTCAACATGCGCCGGCCCTTTGTATTGGAACCCCGCTTTTCATTTTTCCAGTGCCGCTCTGAATAACCCGACTTTCGCCGTCGCCGCGCAGCCCAAGGGCACTTCCTGCAGAACAAGACAGGTGCCCAGAGCCCTCAATCACTCGCAGCCATGCCTGCCATCAACTACTCAGCGGTGCCCTGAAGACAGCACCGGCGGAGGCGCCAAAGCTGGCGATTTCAGCGCATGGCTACCGTGCATTCGGCACGTGCTGGCTCATGCCGGCAGCGCACCTGCCGCAGCAGCGCCATCATCCGCGCATCGTAAAACCCTTCGCGCTGCATTTGTGCTCGTAACTCATCCAGCATTTGCCGGTAGCGGTCTTGCTCAGCCATGCTCAACTCCTGCCAATAGCGCGGCTTTACGGCCGCTTCAGCATCGGCAATCACTTTCAGACCGGCGTCCATACGGGCCGGAATGCTACTGCGCAACCGCGCGGCAAAGCCGGCAGGAAAGCGCTCACTGCGCACCAGCAGCGTGGCTGTCAGCGGCATCAGCGGAAAGCGGTACACGGCGCCATGATCGCCCAAGCCCTTGTGCAACTCGAAATGCCGGAACAGCAGGGCCGGCGCGGCAATCACGTCTACCTGGCCGTTATTGAAGCGCATGGCGTACTGGCTGACATCCGAGCCCACCGGCTGTGCGCCCAGCGTCTGCACAATGCGCGCCTGGCTACGGTCCCACTCCAGCACGCCGATACGACGGCCGGCGAGAGCATCAGGTGTGTCGCGATAACGGTCTCGCACCAGCACATAGAGATTGCCGAGCGGAATCACCCCGGCCACCTCGATGCCGCCACGGCGCAAATCAGCGTCGAGCTTCGGATTGGCCAGCACACCAGCCAGACTTTTCATTTCAGCAGGCGTCGACAAGGTGCCGGGTGCATCAATCGAGCCCACAAAAGGATTGAACTGGCGTGCACGCAATGTAGAGATGGCGATGCCGTCGCACTGGCCGGCCTTGAAGTCTTCTACCGCCAGACGCTCATCGTGATACGCCACCACTTTGAGCTTGGGCGCACTGCCGGCCAGATAATTCCGGGCCAGTGCAGAAAGGTCACCACTGGCACCGGCAGGATCAAATACACAAAAACGCGGAGCATCGGCCGCAGCGGCCGGCTGCGCAACAAGGCCAACGGTCAGCAGAGGCAGGGACAGCAACAGGGTTCGAGTCTGATACCACATGACACACCTCACAGAATTCTCCGGAAAACCTTTTACGGCAGGCATGTGCAACTGGCAGATGCCAAGCCACACACGGATTCCTCCCTGAAGGCAGTACTCCTGTTCCCCTCCCGGTCACGCGACATTCTTTTTTTATGAGGCTGAATTGTTCTGATGGCCACGACATTGATGCGGCTCAAGCGCCGGCATAGTCGTGGTGAGTGCGGCCTTTGCCAAACCCGCACGTGATGCAGGTGCGTGGCAGGCATGACGGCAATACCTCTGCCTGTTCGCCATGATGGGGTCACTCCTCCTGTTTGCAAGCGAAGGGCATGCCATCTGCTGAAATAAAACTCGAGGACTACGGATAACCAAACAATACAGGCGTCAGGCACCTGCATTGCAGTGGGGAACACCGGGTGGCGCTCAGACCTTGCTCAGCCAGTGCTCAGGTTTTGCGCTGCTGCAACTCTGCCAGCGCCAGGCCCATGCGCACTTCCAGTGCTTTTGCGAGGCTGCGCGCATCATGCTCACCCACAGGCTCAGGTGGCAGCACCAGCAAATCAACCACCATGCCGTCGCCCTTCAGGATGTCGATGGCATGTGACAGGAATTCGTCATCACCAATAAAAGGCGCATGCGGATGCAGGGCATCGTGTTCATCCCGGTAACAGAGCAGCACCGGCTGTACCGGCACTTGTGCTTCCACCGCCGCCGTAAAGAGCTTGTGGAAAAAACGCTTGAGACGATGGCCATCGGTGGTAGTGCCTTCCGGAAAAAACAGCACATTACGACCATCGCGCAGATGCCCGGCGAGTTGCTGGCCAACATTGCCGGCATCCCCCGAGCCACGCTGGATGAACAAGGTTCCGGCCACGCGCGCCAACCAGCCCACCACTGGCCACTTCGCCACTTCGGCCTTGGACAGGAAATAGACAGGGAAATGCGTGCCGATCACGGGAATGTCGAGCCAGGACACATGATTGGACACCCACATCGCGCGGCCCACCAGCGGCGCCCCTTGCACGCGGATCTCCAGCCCCAGAATGTTGCAGAAGCGACGGTGCCACCAGCGGATGACGGGTTGCTGCCAAGGCTGGTATTGCACGAAAGCGGCGCCGCAGAGCACGGCCAGTACCGCGCCTTCGACCAGATGCAGGCCGAGGCGGGCAAAGCGGTAATAAAGGCGAAGCCGGATGAAAAGCGTGTTGTCGCGTTGGGCTGTCACTGTCAGGCGCCGTTGCAGAAGTCCGGCAAAGGCTACCTCATCCGCCGCATCCGTGAACATCAGCCGGCCTTGAGAAAGCGCTGGGCGTAGCGTGCGGTGAGCGTGGACACATCGAGCAGCACGAACACGTCGGCACAGTTGAACTCGGGGTCCCAGCAGGCTTCGCCGCCGATCTTGCAGCCCATGCGCAGATACGCCTTGAGCAAGGGCGGCAACTGGGTGGCCGGGGCACCCGCGGGTGCATCGATGCACAGGCCACGATGCGGTGTTACCCGCAAGCCGGGCTCAACGAAGTGCTGCTCGCGCAGGGCCGGCATGATAGCAGCGAAATTGTGACCGCCGTCGCGCAGGCTGATGCTGGCGCAGCCGAGCAGGTAGCTGAACTCCTGTGTTACCAGATAATCCGCCAGCGCCGACCACAATACGGTAATGGCGGCGCCAGAGCGGTAGTCGGCGTGCACACAAGTGCGACCGATCTCCAGCACACGGCCCGGCAGTTTTTCGAGGGCAGCCAGATCAAATTCGTGTGCAGAATAAAAGCTGCCGGCGAGCCGTGATTTTTCGCGAGTCAGTAAGCGCGTGGTGGCAATCAGCAGGCCATTGGCGGTGTCGTAGACGTTCAGGTGCTCGCAAAAACCGTCAAAGTCATCGCGATCCAGTCCGTCCGGATCATCGAAACTCACACCGTACTCTTCGCCGAATACCTGGGCGCGCAAGGCTTGAGCGTCCCGCAGTTCGCGAGCATCGCGCACAAAGCGTGCTTCGAGCTTCGGTTTGCTGCGCACAGGTGCCGGGGCCGGCATCATGGCAGGGTTGTGCTCTCGTTGATTCAGGGCCAGCGCCTGCATCGTTCGTTCCTCATGTCTTCTGTTCACGCTGCCATATTCGGCAGGGCGCATTGAGGAGACGTGACGGAATCGTGAACTTTTGAAGACACGCTGTCAGACAATCACAGGCGGTGAACGGCGACAGCGAAAGGCGCTCACGGCAACGGCAAAGCTGCCAGCCAGACAAGGCGGCCGGATGACAGACACCTACATGACAGGCATCGGCTCTGTGCCAAAAGCCCTGAATCGCACCCTTGGGCCGGAGTCGCAGGCATGAAAAAAGCCGGCAGATGCCGGCTTCGTTCAGAGCTTCGTTCAACGCAAAACAAAACTCAGTCGAGCGGCGTGACGGCCGCCACCACCACTTGCCCGGCCTCAAACCGGATATCACAGGCGTACTGGCTATCGCTGCCCCAGACCACCGAGACGCCGTTTTGCGAGGCAACGGCTTGCGCTTCGTCGGCCAGCGACCGGACACGGCCAAGGATGGTGCTGGCGCTTTCACCAGGCGTTGCGGCGGCACAAAAGCTGACCGCCCGGGATTCCGCCTGGCGCTCGCCGACATGGGCATAAAGACTGGCCGTCACCAAGGCAATGCCAGTGGCCAGGGCAAGGCGAGGGGCGAGTGTTCGCAAGGTGTTCATCAGAAGGGCCTGCTGTTCTTGTTGTCGGTGTTTTAGAAGAGGAATGCCGGCCTGTCGGCCAGACCGGCGAAACGCGCCGGTCACAGACACTGTTTATACCCCTATTGATCGCAAGGTTAAAGCTGGTTCCCGATAAGTGCGCGACAAGTACACGATCTATCCGCGGCAAGTGGCGCCACTATTAACACCATCAGTAACGCCACCATTAACAGCTTGCTGAAAAACGCCCATCCCGGCTTTTTTCAGCCCGCGATTCCGGCACATGCCCGGACTCGCTCCACGCGGAGTCCATCACTTAGGCGTGATTGATTCACGAGCCATAGCGCGACAGAGACTACACGCTGCTCAACCAGTGTTACGCAGGCCGGCGGCAATACCGGCGATAGTGACCATCAGTGCCTGATCAAAGTGCTTGTCTTGCTCGCCGGCTTCGCGACGCCGGTGCATCAGCTCGGCCTGCAGCAGGTGCAGGGGCTCGATATACGGCGTCCGTACATTGATGGACCGGCGCAGCACGGGGTTATTCTCCAGCAGCGGGCGGCCAAGCTTGACGCGCTGCAGGGCCTCCACCGTAATCTGCAAGCGCTGGCGCAACTCCAGACCCAGCGCCTGTAGCGCCGGGTCATTCCCTGCCAAGCGCGCTTCGTAAAACGCCACCACGCCAGCATCGGCCTTGGCAAGCACCATCTCGAGCATGTCGAGTACCGCGGCGAAATAGGGCCATTCGCGCACCATCTCGCGCAGCAGTTCCTCCTTGCCGGCATCCATTACGGTATTGAGTGCACGCCCCGTACCCAGCCACGCCGGCAGCATCAGGCGTACCTGCGTCCAGGCAAACACCCAGGGAATGGCACGCAGGGACTCCACACCCCCCGTAGGTTTGCGCTTGGCGGGGCGTGAGCCCAGCGGCAGCATCTGCAATTCGGTTTCCGGGGTGACCGTGCGCAGGTAGCGCACGAAATCAGGCGTGTCGCGCACGGTTTCGCGGTAAACAGCCAGTGAAATCTTCGTCATCTCCTGCATCAGTGCGCGCCACTCCGGCTTGGGCACCGGTGGTGGTAGCAAGGTCGCCTCTAACGTGGCCGAGGCGTAAAGATCGAGATTGCGGATGGCGATGCCGGTCATGCCGAATTTGAAGCGGATCATCTCGCCCTGCTCGGTCACACGAATCGAGCCGCCCACCGAGCCCGGGGGCTGAGAAAGGAGCGCTTGATGAGCCGGCGCACCACCACGGCTCACCGAGCCCCCACGGCCATGGAACAACGTCAGTTTGACGCCATGCTTTTCCGCCACGGCTGTAAGCGCTTCCTGCGCACGGTACTGGGCCCAGTTGGCAGTGAGAAAGCCGGCGTCCTTGGCCGAATCGGAGTAACCGATCATTACTTCCTGACGGTTGTCGATGGCGGCGCGATACCAAGGAATAGAGAGCAGCGCGTCGATACAGGCAGCAGCGCCATCAAGATCGTCAAGCGTCTCGAATAGAGGCACAACACGCAGCAGTCGCGGCATTTCCGCTTTCTGCTGCAACAACATCACCGCCAGCACATCGCTAGGGCTTTCCGCCATGGAAATGACGTAGGCACCGAGTGAGTCACCGGACTGACTGGCCAAGACGCTGAACGTGGCCAGCACTTCCTGCACATCGGGCGAGGCGAGTGGCGTGCCAGGTACGGCCGTCGGGTGTGCCGGCAGCAGCGGGCGGGGATTCTGCAATTCAGCCAGTAAAAAAGCCTGACGCGCAGCTTCGCTCCACTCGAGATAACGGCCCAGCCCGAGATACTGCGTGATGGCATCCAGTGCTTCGCTATGGCGGGCGGCGTCCTGGCGGACATCCAAGCGCAAGAGTTCCACACCGAAACAGGCAATCCGGCGCAGGATGTCCAGCAAGGTGCCATTGGCGATGTCGCCCATGCCGCAGTCGGTCAACGAATCAAAGCAGCGCTTGAGCGGCGCAAACAGTTCGGCGGAGTGGTGATAAATGTCGGTGGCGTCGGCGGCGGGATTGGTCAGCGCCGCATCGGCCCAGTCCCGCGTGAGCGCAAGACGCCGGCGCACCTCACGCAAGAGATCACGGTAGGGCTCGGTGCTGCCCTCGCCGACATCGGCCCGGAGCGCGGCATTGCAATCGCTCATCGACAGCTCGGCACGCAGGGCATCAATGTCGCGCCAGAACAGGTCGGCGGCCATCCAGCGCGCGAGCAGCAACACCTCGCGCGTGACCGTATGCGTGACATTCGGATTGCCATCACGGTCGCCGCCCATCCACGAGGCAAACCGCACCGGTGACGAGTCCAGCGGCAGGGACGCACCGGTGTACTCCTGCAGCACGGCATCAAACTCGCGCAGGAATTGCGGCACCGCCTGCCACAAGGTCTGCTCGATGGCAGTAAAACCCCAGCGCGCCTCGTCTACCGGTGTCGGTCGGCTCTTGCGGATTTCATCGGTATGCCAAGCGGCAATCACATGCCGGCGCAACTCGCGCAACTCCTGCTCGCGCTCGACCGGCGTCAGGCCGCCATGATCCAGGCGCTCCAGACTGTCGGCAATGTCATCGTATTTCTGGATCAGGGTGCGGCGACTGACTTCGGTTGG
>JAUXNL010000004.1 GCA_030684415.1 Moraxellaceae bacterium
CTGGCGGACATCGCGCGCCAGTGATTCGCGCAGCTCGCTGTCGAGGCTGGAAAACGGTTCGTCGAGCAGCAGCAGGCGCGGCCTGGGGGCCAGTGCGCGCGCGAGCGCCACCCGCTGCTGCTGGCCACCGGAGAGCGTGTGCGGGTAATGCGGGCCACGGCCTTCCAGCCCCACCAGTTGCAGCAACTCTGCCACGCGCGCTTCACGTTCGGCGCGCGGTTTGCCGCGCAGGCCAAAGCCGATGTTGTCGGCCACCGACAAGTGCGGGAACAGCGCCAGATCCTGGAACACCATGCCGACTTCGCGCTTTTCCGGCGCGCGGGTGTGGCCGGGGCGGCTCACGATGTCGTCATCCAGCCGGATTTCACCGGCCAGTACATCCTCGAAGCCGGCGATGGCGCGCAGCAGTGTGGTTTTGCCGCAGCCTGACGGGCCGAGCAGGCAGCCGATGCCGCCGGACTCGATATGCAGGTTGATGTCTTGCACTACCGCTTGGCCGCCATAGCCGGCAGCAAGCGCTTCAATCTTCAGCATGGCGGACTCCGGAAACAGGTTGCAGGGTGCGCGCGAGCAGCAGGACCGGCAGCATGCCGGCGAGCACAATGAACAGGGCAGGTGCCGCGGCCTCGGCCAGACGCTCGTCCGAGGCCAGCTCGAAGGCACGCACTGCCAGCGTGTTGAAATTGAACGGACGCAGGATCAGCGTCGCGGGCAGCTCTTTCAGCACATCCACAAACACCATCAGCAGCGCGGTCAGCAGACTGGTGCGCAACATGGGCAGGTGCACATGACGGATGACGCCGCCGGGTGTGCGGCCCAGCGAGCGGGCGGCCTGGTCCATGCTGGTACGGATACGGCCAAGACCGGCTTCCAGTGTGTTCACCGCCACGGCCATGAAGCGCACGGCATAGGCAAACAGCAGGGCCACGAGGGTGCCGCTGAGCAGCAGGCCGGTGCTGATGTTGAACTGTGCGCGCATCCACTCATCGATGCTGTTGTCCACAAAGGCCAGTGGCAGCATCACGCCAATGGCAATCACGGTGCCCGGCACGGCATAGCCCATGGCAGAAAGACGCACGCTGCCACGCACCAGTACATGCGGGCGCAAACGCTGCCCATAGGCTAGCAGCAGGGCCAGCAGCACAGTAATGCCGGCGGCCATGGCCGCCAGCCGGAGACTGTTCCAGCCCAGCGCCAGAAATTCTGTATTGAGCCAGCCAGCGCGCTGCTCAACGGCCCAGAGCGTCAACTGTGAAGCCGGCACCAGAAAGCCGAAGAGCACCGGCAGTGCGCCGGCGCCGAGTGCGAGCAGTGTCTTGCCAGTGCCCAGACGCCGCCTCGGTGTGCTGGCGCGGCGCAGGCTGTTGTGGTGATAGCGCGCCTGTCGGCGCGACAGCCGCTCGATGAGGATCAGCAGCAGCACAGCGCTCATCAGCACGGCCGAGAGTTGCGCGGCAGCGGCGGCATCGCCCAGCCCGAACCAGGTGCGGAAAATGCCGGTGGTGAAGGTAGTGAGGCCGAAATACTGCACGGTGCCGTAGTCGGCCAGGGTTTCCATCAGGGCCAGCGTCAGGCCGGTAACAATCGCGGGCCGTGCCAGCGGCAGGGCGACCCGTGCAAACGCCGCCCGTGGGCCGAGGCCAAGGCTGCGCGCGACTTCCAGCACGCTGTGCGCTTGCTCGAGAAAAGCGGCGCGGGCCAGCAGGTAAACATAGGGATAGAGCACCAGCGTCAGCATCAGCATGGCGCCGGGCAGCGAGCGCAGCTCCGGGAACCAGTAATCACCGTAAGACCAGCCAAAGTGCGCGCGCAGGCTGCTCTGGATCGGGCCGGCAAAGTCGGTGAGGCCGGTCCAAGTGTAGGCAAGAATGTAGGCCGGCATGGCCATGGGTAGCAGCAGCGCCCACTCCAGCACTCGGCGCCCACGGAATTCGCAACTGCTCACCAGCCAGGCCGCCGGCACGCCAATCAGCAGTACTCCCGTCCCGACGCCCAGAATCAGCCAGAGGGAGTGCAGCACGTATTCGGCCAGCACCGTCTCTTTAAGGTGCAGCCAGACCTCGCCTGCCGGCACGAAGACAAAGCCCGCTACCACCAGCACGGGCAGGGCCAGCAGCAGGGCGAGCATCGCCGTGCCCAGCATCCAGCCATCCGGGCGGAAGGGCAGGCGGCGCCGAAGCGGCAATGGAGTGTGGTTGGCGGTATTCATGGGGCGCCGAGTGTAACGCAGTTGCCGGGAATCCTTGCAGGAACGATTCTCAGAAGCGTTCGCGCTTGCGTGGCGGCGAGGCGGCTTCCGGTGTGGCTACCGAGGCGGCGGTAGCCGCCGCAGCGAGAACCCCTCCCCGACCGGTGAATCAACAATTCAACGCCAGAATGGTCCGGAGGACGGAAGGGCTTCTGTGTTGGGAATAGACGGGGGAACAGACGAGGGAGAGACTGGTGGATGCCCAGTTGGCGCGCCAGCCTACTTACCGGGTGGCCGTGGGCGCCAGCGCTGTAGGCGGTCTTGAGCAATATCTGTGACGGAGGGCGAGGCCGGGGCCAGCCGCTACTCCGGTGGCCGCGTCAGCAAAAGGTCTCAGCGAAGGAGCCTCTGAATGCTCCCAGCCCGTTCGGGTCGAGCTCTTCGCGCTGATGGGCGAGTCAGATACCAGCCGATCCAGCCGCCATGACGGTGCCAGCGCCAGCAAAAGGCCTCGGCCAAGGGGTCTTTGGAGCATCCGGAACGGCTCGAGCCTGGCCTTCCGCCAGGGCGGCGGAGAGGCCGGTCGAGCCTTTGATTTTCGTGAGTTGGCCCGTCGACAGAACATCCCTGTCGACGTATGTGAAAACGGGATATGTCAGCCCGCAGTGGCTTCAGCGCCAGCCAGCGCGGTCCATCAGCTTCACCGCCCGCGCATTGTTGGCGCCGAGCTTGCTCATGCTGACCTTGTCGGCCTTGTAGTCGCCCAAGGACTTCAGCGTGTCAGACACCGGCACATCAGCGCGCACGGGGTATTCCTGATTGTTGTCGGCATACCAGGCCTGGGCTTCCGGGCCGGCCAGAAACTCGATTAGCCGGCGCGCGTTAGCAGCATTCTTGGCATGCGCCACAATGCCGGCGCCGCTGATGTTCACATGCACGCCACGGCCCTGCTGGTCGGGCCAGAACACGCCGACTTTCTCTGCCGCCGCACGCTCGGCGGCATCGTCCGACTTCAGCATTTCGGCGTAGTAATAGGTATTGGCGATGGCCAAGTCGCACTGGCCGGCCGCAACGGCCTTGATCTGGTCACGGTCGCCGCCCTTGGGCGGGCGCGCGAAATTGCCGACCAGGCCTTTGACCCAAGCCTCGGTTTTCTTTTCGCCTTCGTTGCTGATCATCGCGGCCACCATGGACTGGTTGTAGATGTTGTCTGAGGAGCGCACGCAGATTTTGCCTTTCCAAGGCTGGCCGGTGAGGGCGGCATAAGTGGAAAGCTGCTCCGGTTTCACGCGGTCGCGGGCGTAGAAGACCGGGCGGGCGCGGAGTGACAGTCCCGTCCACAGACCATCGTTGTCGCGGTAGTGCGCGGGCACGGCTTTTTTCACCAGGTCCGACTTCAGGGCATGCAGCAGGCCGGCGTCTTTGGCGGCCCCCAGATTGCCGGCATCGACCGTCAGCAGCACATCGGCGGGCGTGTTGCGGCCCTCGCTTTTCAAGCGCTGCAGCAGTGCGTCAGCCTTGGCCGACACCAGATTCACCTTGATGCCGGTCTTGGCGGTGAAGTCATCCAGCACCGGGCGAATCAGCGCTTCCTGTCGGGCTGAATACACATTCACTTCAGCGGCAGTGGGATTGGCATTAGCCGCAGGCGCCAGCACGGTGGCCAGCAAGGGCAGGGTCGCAAGGGCACGGCTGAGAACGGCAAGGCGGGGTGTCATCCGGTTCTGCATGTTGGCAACTCCGTAAATGGAAATGGTGTGGGTGGCGGAAAAATCCGTTCAGCCCATGATCACAGCATGGCCCAGCGGCGCAGCAGGTTGTGGTAGCAGCCGGTGAGTGAAATCAGCGCCGGGTCGTCGTCGCCGACTTGCTGGCGCAGGCGCTGCAGGCTCATGTCCATGTCGAAAAGCAGGGTACGTTCGCCGTCGTCGCGCACCATGCTCTGTATCCAGAAAAAAGAGGCAATGCGGGCACCGCGAGTCACCGGCGTGACCTTGTGCAAGCTGGTCGACGGGTACAGCACCATGTGGCCGGCAGGCAGTCGGATGCTGTGCGCGCCGTAGGTGTCTTCGATAACGAGCTCGCCACCGTCGTATTCGTCGGGGTTGGCCAGGAAAAGCGTGGCGGACAGATCGGTGCGGATACGGTGGGGTGTGCCGGTAACGGGGCGGATGGCGTTGTCGACATGGATGCCGAAACTGCCGCCGCCTTCGTATTTGTTGAACAGCGGCGGGAACACGCGTTGTGGCAGTGCGGCGGACATGAACAGCAGATTGCGGTTCAGAGCTTCCAGCACGATATCGCCCAACTGGCGCGATTCTTCACAGAGCTCTGGGAGTTGCAGGTTGTGCTTGGCACGAGCCGACTGGTAACCGGCCGTCACCTTGCCATCACCCCAAGGGGCCGTGGCCAGCACCTGGCGGAAGTGCGCCACCTGCTGGTGGCTGAGAACGTCGGGAATGCTGAGGATCATGTCGGCAAGGCTCCGCAAGGTAAAAGGCCGGTGGCCGGCATCATGCCAGCCGCCGGCCATGCCGGCATCCGTGTCAGAACGAGAACTCCGCGGTGACCGAGGCCGAGCGCGCAGCGCCCGGAATGCTCTGTCCGCTGGCCAGTTCGAAGATGTATTCCTCGTCGGTCACGTTGTACACGTTCAAGCGCAGGCGGGTGCTGGTGTTGAGCTGGTATTGCGCCGCGGCGTTCAGCAGCCAGTACGACTCCACCGACACCGGCAACTGGTTATTCGCGTAAACCGCGCGCTCATCGACGTACTGGGCGCCACCGCCCAGGCTCAACGCTGGCGTGAGCTGCCAGCTCGACCACAGGGTGAGGCTGTTGCGCGGAGTGTTGTCGAGGCGCTGACCGACTTCGGCC
>JAUXNL010000007.1 GCA_030684415.1 Moraxellaceae bacterium
GCCTGCAGCTCCGCCGCCCCCTGATTTGCGCCACAGAGCCGCTGAAAAACTCAACGCCGCCCGGGCCACGTCTTTCGACAGGGCCCTCTGAACTTGCCCCACAGTGATTTCCCTTGGCTATAGAAGCGCTCAGAGCAACCGGCGTTATTCAGGCACCGTCTGGCCACGCCGATTCAACCCCTACCTTCCAGCACATCAGGAAACCGTTTTCAAAGCCCCGAACCGCAATCGCCAATCCTGCACCTCTACCGTGCGGCCCCCTCTCACCGACAGCACTCGACGACTCCGTGTCAAAAAAGCCGTTCAAAATTCTGCTAACAGGCCACGATTGACCTATGGCCGTGGTTAACAGCAGACCCTCGGCTGTGTTATTCATGCCGAAGCGACACAAAAAGACAACACGGCTCGTGATGCAGCACCAGAGAGAAGGCAGGAAAGCCTTCCCTCGGCAAGAGATGCAAATGGCCGACAAGGAAACCTAGGGATGGGACTGCTGCAACGGCTTCGGCCCTCAATACGCCACTCTCTCGTGCAGGCATGCACGGCTTTGCGCCCACTGTTTTACGGCATCACGCCGGCGCACTCTCCTGCAACATCGTGCAGGGCACAGACACAGCGCGAACTCAGCCGTGCAGAGACACTCTCCATCACGCATGGAGCAGACTCATGCTGAGTGATGTGTGCGACCTGCCCACTATTTTCCTGATCGAAAATGATGCCCATGTGCGTCAGTCCATCAGGATCCTGATGTCGCCCCACGGCCTGCCCGTAGAAACGTTTGCGAATGCCGAGGAATTTCTGCGCAGGTGGCAGCCGGAGTGGATGGGCATTCTGGTCCTTGATGTTCGTCTGCCGGGCATGTCCGGCCTTGATCTGCAAGAGCTACTGCTGGCGCAGGGAGCCAAACTACCCATGCTTTTTATCACCCGTCATGGCGATGTCAGCGCCTGCCGGCAAGCCCTGCGCAACGGCGCACTGGATTTCCTGACAACGCCAGTGGATGAGCAGGCGCTGATCAACGGCATCTGGCGCGGCATCGTGCAAAATATCGAGTTCCGGCGCCAAGCCGGTGAGCCCGGCGACACACGCCAGCGCATCGAGGCCTTGTCGGAGCGGGAAAAGAAAGTGCTGGAACTGATGCTCAACGGCCTGCCAAATAAACTGATCGCGCGCGAGCTGAATCTGTCGACACGCACGATCGAGTCCCATCGGGCCCGCGTCTTCAGCAAGTTGCAAACAGACTCTCTGGCTGCGCTGGTACGGCTAGTGGTCAAAGCCGAGCACGCCTGAAGCCTGCAACAACGCCAACCCGTCAGCCGCGCCGCACGAGCTGACAAAGAAGCCGCCTAGCGGACAACGACCAGGCCAATACGTATCTGTGATGGTTGCTTGACGTTGTAATCGAGAATGCTTTCACCATGGCCGTTGAAATACTGCACATGGAAGAAGCCGTTCACATTGCTCAGCAGACCGCGAAACGGGTACGTCGCATCAACCTGGATACTGCCTTTTGTGCCCTGCATCCCCTTGCGCAACGTTGTCAGATACTCCCAGCTTTCGGCGTGGCGCAACTTTATCTGCAAATCCATATAACCGCGGTAATCGGCAATATCTTCGTTCTCGGATTTTTCGAGATAGGTATAAACCTTGGGGGCGATGCTCCAGATGTAACCACGCTTGCGTGTGGCCGGCAGGGTGAACGTCGGGCGAATGAAGGCAATATTGATGCTGCGTGAGTCCGGTAAATCCTTGCCATTCGACTCATGCTCGATACCGGCGCGCACCCCGAGCAGTCCACTGAACGCAGGAAAGCGCGTCACTTTCGGGTTTTCATAAAACAGCGTCGGCCGGTAGCTGGAGTCACGAAAGGGCTTGGACTCGCTCTGCAAATCCCAGATGGACGTCTGGGTATAGCCAAAATAAAGCTGCTCCCACCAATGCAGGCGATTGTCCTCGTCAGGATTTATCACCCGGTATTTCAGGCTGAACTGGAATTTGGCATTGTAAGGGCCTTCGCCTCCCGGATTCATGCCGCCCGAGAAATACACGGGCTCATGCGCGCTGATACCGAGATCCGCCTGCGAACCGGATGCCGCCACCAGTTGCTTTTCCACCACCGAAGGCAGGGTTGCCGCGGGAGGACTCGCCGGCTCAGACGCCTGTATTGGCGTCAGGAAAAACAGGATTGCCGCCCCCGCTATTAACGTCTTCATCGGTGGCTCCTTGGCATGACGGGCCAATACGTTTGCCCGGGGACTCCGCACTCGTAAGGCGGTCAGGGTGTGCTCGGTGACTCTGCCTGCTGTGCCCGCAGCAAGGCTTCTTGCGCCGCCTCTGCTCGGCCTTGCTGGCGGCGCGCCTCGGCAATCAGGCGCCAGAGCATGGCTTGTGCGGCCGGCGCTGATGCAAATGACAATCCCTTGCGCGCGAAATTCTCGGCGTCAACAGGCAGCTTTTGCAGCAGGCGCAAATCAGCCAAGCGCTGGTACACGAGTGGCGACTGCGGCGCGAGCCGCTGCGCCCGTTCGAGATGGCTTGAGGCCGCCTGCAGATTTCCTGCCATGCGTGCCTGCTCTGCCGCCGTCAGCAGCCCTTGTACGGCGGGAACACTGCTGCCATCCGCCAAGACTGGGCGGGCCGGCTGACTGGGCAGCGGCCGTGTGACAACTGGAGCGACCGGCACCGGCGCGACCACCGCACCCGGGGCCGTGGGGGCCGTGGGGGGCGCGGGTGGCACGGGCGACGCGGCCACCACTGGGCCACGCGAAGGAGGAGCTGCCGTTGTGCACGCGCCCACGGCTGCCGCCATCACTACCACTGCCACCATCCGCCGCATGCCTGCCCCGCCTCACCGACACTGTGCGACGCCGGCAAATGCCGTCGCCGTCCCCCAAAAACCAGTCCTCTGACCATCGCTGAATGACCGATCCAGATCAGCACGCCCACATCTGCCACAGCAAGCACGGAGGGCAAGCGCGCGCCACCGCTTTACCCCAGCCATTGTCGTGGCGACGCATCATGCCTTCGCCGCCCTCTTCTCGCCAGTTGCACACAGCGCAATCCGTCGAACCCGATAAATCGGCCCGCCCCGGAAAAAGTGATGACCACTGCCGACCGTGCAGATCAGAACCAGCTCATGACCCGATTGAGCATGCGATCAAACACAGCAGGCTCGCCCCCCACGCAGGGCACCGCCTCTTGAGGCAGGGTGTCGGTGCGGAACGGAAAATAAACCGCATCAGGACAGTGTTCGGCTGAGAGCAGTCCCGTCGCACGATCCGCCCACTGCCACTGCACATTCTCAGGTGCCGGCATGGGGGCAGACACTGGCTGCAAGCGCGTCATGAAATCGGTCCACACCGGCAATGCACCACTACCGCCTGACAAGCCGGTGGGACGATTGTCGTCATGCCCTAGCCAGACCACGGCAAGATAGTTGCCGGCGTACCCGGCAAACCAGGCATCGCGCAAATCATTGGTGGTGCCGGTCTTGCCCGCCATCAGCAGCCCGGGCAAGCGCACAGCAGCAGAGGCTCCCGTGCCCTCGCGCATGGTGGCCTGCAAGGCATGATTCAGCAGGTAGATTGGCGCTGCGTCAAAGAACTGCTGCACCTCAAGACCATAACGACGCAGGGGCTTGCCTTGGCTGTCCAGCACTTCACGAATGCTGCGCGGCGGCGCACGGAATCCGCCGGCGGCAAACGTCTGGTAGAGCGCAAGCACATCCACCGGTTTCATGTTTACCGCCCCCAGCATCAGCGACGGATAATTCGCCAATGGCTGCTTCACGCCCAAGCGCTGCAAGGTCGAAATGACGGAAGGAACACCAACCGTCATGCCCAGGCGAATGGTGGCCTGATTATAGGAATGGGCCAGTGCGCTGTAGAGCGGCACCACACCATGATCCTGCATGTCGTAATTCTTGGGCTCCCAGGTCTTGCCACCCTGACTCAGCAACTGCACCGGGCTGTCATCGAGCGGCGAAACGAGGGTGTACAACCCTGAGTCCAGCGCGGTGAGATAGACCGCCGGCTTGATCAGCGAACCGACTTGCCTGTCGGCATCGAGCGCGCGATTGTAGCCAGTAAACGTGCCGGCTCCGCCCACCAACGCCAGCAGCTCGCCATTTTCCGGATGAGACACGAGCATGGCGCCTTGCAGGCCCTCCATTTTTTTGCCGTAGGTTTTGGCATGACGGGTCAGCGTGCCGGTGAACGCGGCATCGGCGGCATTTTGTACCCGAGGGTCCAGCGTCGTGAAAATGCGCAGCCCTTCCGAGCCCAGATCTTCTTCTTTGTATTCGCTGCGCAACTGACGCCGCACCATGTCTAGGAATGCCGGATACACCGCCGTGGCAGCGGTCGGCTTTGCCATGACATCGAGCGGCTTTGCTTTTGCGGCATCGCGCTCTGCTGCGCTGATTTTGTTTTCTACAAACAGATTGTCGAGCACCAAATCGCGACGTGCTTTTGCGCGCTCCGGATTCCGCCTCGGATTATAGAGCGACGGTCCCTGCACCATGCCGACCAGCAAGGCCGACTGATGCAATTGCAACTCCGAAACCGGCTGGCCGAAATAGAACTGCGCGCCAAGACCAAAACCGTTCACCGACTGCTGGCCGCTCTGTCCCAGATTCACTTCATTGAGATAGGTTTCCAGAATGTCGTCCTTGCTATAGCGGCGCTCCAGCAACAGGGCCATGGCCACTTCATTCAGCTTGCGCGACAGCGTGCGTTCATCGGTGAGGTAGAAATTTTTCACCAACTGCTGCGTGAGGGTGCTGCCGCCCTGACGCAGCCCACCGGCAGTCATGTTGACCCACATCGCACGCAGGATGCCGCGCACTGAAATACCGTAGTGGCGATAAAAGGCGCGATCTTCTGTTGCCAGCAGCGCGTCAATCAGATGCGGCGGCGCCTCCTTGAGCTGCATCAGCACGCGGTCTTCCTGATGCCTGGGGTAGATGGCCCCGATTGCCATCGGCTCCAGCCGCACCAGACCACGTTCATTCGGTAAGGTACTGGCTACATCTGCCAGCAATTTTCCGTCAAAGCGCAGCCGCAGCACCTGCGACTTTTCCACACCATCGCTGAACACAAAGCCGCGACTGTGCACATACATCTCGTTGCCTTTTTGCTGCCAACTGCCCGGCGATGACACGGCCTGCTGCCGGTAACCGAGCAACCCCAACTCTTCTTGCAGGGCGTGCGGCGACAAGGGCGCGCCGGCATACAACTCCAGTGGTCGCGCATACACCCGCGCCGGGATGGCCCAGCGCTTGCCCTCGAACTTCGCTTTCACCACGCCATCAAGGCGCATCACCCAAAAACCGAGCGCCATCACGCCCACCAGCACCAGTACCAGCAAGATGAGCAATATCGTGAGAATGAAGCCGCGTTCGCGTGGCGCGTTGGCGAGCCGTGTCAGAGCAGGAGAAATCAGCATGCGCGTGGCAAGCCCGGTGATGGCAATGCCGGCGATTCTATCGGTCGGTGCTATTGGCGGCGAGTTGGGCCGGTCGCATAATCGCGCGGTTTTCGTAACCGGCCAACGCTGCCCGGCCGTCTCCTTTACTTCACAGGGTGCCCTCATGTCGCGCTTTGATGTCTACGCCATTGGCAACGCGCTGGTGGATACCGAATACCGGGTGACCGACGAATTCCTGGCCCGCCGCGGCATTGCCAAGGGCCAGATGACGCTGGTCGAAGAAGACCACCAACAAGACCTGATCACGGCACTCGACAGCGAGTTCGGCATGGAAAAGCGGGCCAGCGGGGGCTCGGCGGCCAACACCATTCTTGCCGTCGCGGCCTTTGGTGGCCGCAGCTTCTACTCCTGCAAGGTCGCCAGCGACGGCACCGGCGACTTCTATGTGCACGACCTGCATGCCGCTGGCGTCTCCAGCAACCTCAAGCCTGAGCGTGATGCCGGCACCACCGGCACCTGCGTGGTCATGGTCACGCCCGATGCCGAGCGCACCATGCACACCTTTCTGGGGATTACCGCCGATGTGTCGGTCGCCGAACTGGTCCCCGATGCACTGGCAAGCTCTGGCTGGCTTTATATCGAAGGCTATCTGGTGAGCTCGGACTCGGCCCGGGCCGCCGTAAAGGAAGCCCGCCGCCAGGCCCGGGCGGCCGGTGTACAAATCGCCATGACGTTTTCAGACCCCGCCATGGTGCGTTTCTTCAAGCCCGGCTTGGCCGAGATGCTGGATGACGGCGTCGACCTGCTGTTCTGCAACGAAGAAGAAGCCTGCCTCTGGAGTGGCGCCCTCAGCGCGGAAGCGGCCTTGACCAGTCTGCGCGCGATTGCCACCCAGATCGTGATAACCCGCGGCAAAGAAGGCGCCCTGATCTGGGACGGCCGCCAGGCCATCAGCGTTCCGGCCAGTCCGGCTACGCCGGTGGACAGCAATGGCGCCGGGGACATGTTTGCCGGCGCCTATCTCTTCGGGCTGTCACGCGACTGGAGCGCCGAGCGCGCCGGCGTGTTCGCCAGCCGCGCCGCCGCCGCCGTGGTCGGCCAGTTCGGCCCACGCTTGTCGCTGGACGCCCATTCGGCCCTGCTGCGTGACTTCAACAGCCATGGCTGAGCTTGCCGGCCTGACCACCCTCGGGCCGGCATCGGCCCAGAGGCTGGCCCGCATCGGCATTCACACCGAAGCCGACCTCCGGCGCGCGGGCAGCGTGGCAGCATTCGCTGACCTCCGGGCGCGGGGTGAGCGCGTCAGCCTCAATCTGCTATGGGCGATGGAAGGTGCGCTGCAACATACCGACTGGCGCGTCGTTGCCGCCTCCCGGCGAGACGAGCTGTTAGCCGCCCTGTCTGCACATGAGACGGCGCACGAGACGGCACATGAGACTGGTATCGGCCGTCCACATCCCTATAATCGCCGCCCCTGAAGCGAGGCTCGCCATGATCCGCCTGTGTGCACTCGACGATATCCCCGAGAATGATGCTATCGGCATCCGCATCGCCGATGGCGAGATCATGTTGTTGCGTGATGATGGCGAGCTGCGGGCCTTCCGCAATGAGTGCCCGCACCTTGGCATCGAGCTGAATTTTCAGCCCGACGTGTTTCTCGACAGCGATCATGCCTACATCCAGTGTGCCAACCATGGCGCTCTGTTCCAGAAGCATGACGGGCTCTGCGTGTTCGGCCCCTGCCAGGGGCAATCGCTTGTCGCTGTCCCCGTACAGCTCGTCGATGGTGCCGTGTGGCTGGTAACGTCTTCGTGAAAAATGGTCCGGCAATTCGTGAATGCTAAAAAGCCCTTGCACATCACGCGGTTGTCGGGTTCACGGGTTCTTGGTATAGATGGCGTTTAACACGAATGCCCGCCGGGGCAAGGGATCAGGAAATGGCTTCCACCGCTGACAAGACCAACTCCAAGAAAAAGCCAGCAGCGGCCTCGACCAGCAAGAGCGGTAGCAAGGCATCGCCGGCCAAAACTCCGACGAAGGCTCCCGCCAAAGCGCCTGCGACGCCCGCGGCCAAGACACCCGCGAAAGCCCCTGCCAAAGCTCCAGCAAAGGCGCCAGCCAAAACGCCGGCAAAACCGGCCACGAAAACCCCGGCCAAGCCTGCTGGCAAAGCCCCCGCCAAACCCGCAACACCGGCGAAGGCCCCGGCAAAACCCGTGAAAGCGCCCGCAAAAGCACCGGCGAAGCCCGCTACTCCGGCAAAGCCCGTCGCCAAGCCCGCCGCAAAACCGGCACCCGCCGCCAAAGCACCAGCCAAGGCGGTTGCAAAGCCTGCGGCCAAGGCGCCTGCCAAATCAGCGCCTGCCACACCTGCCGCAAAGCCAGTCCCCGTGGCAGCCAAACCCGCTGCAAAACCGGCTACACCAGCCAAGACTGCCGCAAAAGCCGAGCCCAAGGCCGATGCCAAAGCAACTGCCAAAGCTTCGGCTCCAGCCCCCAAGCCGGCGGCGACCAAAGCCGCTGCACCGACTTCACCTCGACCGGCGGCCCCCAAGGCCCCGGCCGTTCCCACCCCTCCAGCCTCCGACAAAGCCGTCCCTGTGAAAACTGAAACCACCAGCAAGTCCGCCGCCCCCAAGGCCGCACCCAAACCCGCCACACCCAAGGCACGACCGATGCACAACTCCACCGTGCCCATCCATGGTTATGCGCCCTACCAGCAAGACAAGGGCGAAGACTACATGGGCGCAAAACAGCTCGAGCATTTCCGCCTCATCCTGCAGGCATGGAAGCGCGAACTGATGGAAGAAGTGGATCGCACCGTGCACCACATGCAGGACGAGTCCGGCAGCCTGCCCGACCCGAATGACCGCGCCACCCAGGAAGAAGAGTTCTCGCTGGAACTGCGCACGCGCGATCGTGAGCGCAAGCTGATCAAGAAGATCGACCAGACCATCGACCGTATCGACAAGGATGATTACGGCTACTGTGATGACTGTGGCGTGGAGATCGGCATCCGCCGTCTCGAAGCACGCCCCACGGCAACGCTCTGCATCGACTGCAAGAGCCTGGCCGAGATCAAGGAAAAGCAGACCGTCGGCTGATCGCCGTCACTGCCCATAAAAAACGCCGCTCACCGCGGCGTTTTTTATGGGCGTCTGCACGGGATGTTCGCCAGCGCAACGAACGCGACCGCCGCCCGCATATAACCAAAAGAATTAAGCTTATCGCCAAATGATTGCCATTTTAAAGGTCAGCTTCGCTAGCATTCCGACCTTCGGAATCTGCGCCTAACGGATCATCGCAATGACCTGGCAACTCCCATTTGTTTCCCTTGTCCTGCTCTGGGTCTTTTACGCCTTTGTGCGCAGCCGCTTCAGCGCCGATGTCGTCGTCATGATCGCCGTGGCCGTGCTGTTGGGTGCCGGCGTGCTCAACGCCAAAGAAGTCCTGTCGGTCTTCAGCAACAGCGCGCCGATCACGATTGCCTGCCTGTTCGTGATCAGTGCTGCCCTGGAACGCACAGGCTGCATTGCCTGGCTGGGCGAGCACCTGGAAAAGATGGCCGGAGAGGGCGCTAGCGGCATCATGGTGCCGCTGATGCTGGCCGCCCTGCTGATCTCCCCTTTCATCAACAACACACCCGTCGTCATCATCATGACGCCGGTGGCAATTGCCATGGCCACGCGCCGGGGCGTCAGCCCGTCCAAAGTGCTCATTCCCCTGTCCTACGCCACCATCCTGGGCGGCATGTGCACCATGGTCGGCACCTCGACCAACATTCTCGTGGATGGCGTGGCACGTCAGGCCGGCATGGAGCCCTTCACCATGTTCGAGCTGACGGCGCCGGCCGCCATCATTGCCTTCGCCGGCTTTCTGCTGATGTATTTCTTTGCGCCGCGTCTGCTGCCCGACCGCGAAACCCTGTCGCAGCAAATGGCCGGGATGCAGGCACGCCGCTACATGGCGGAAATCTTCATTCCGGAGCAGTCGCCGCTCACCGGCAAAACCCTGAGCGAAGCTCGCCTCGCCAATGGCAACAGCATTGCCCAGGTGCTCAAGCTGCTGCGCGGCGATGAAGAAATCCAGGCGCCGGCGGCGGACTTCCGTCTGCAAGCCGGTGACCGCCTTTTCATTCACACAGATCGCGCCGACATCCTCACCCTGCACCAGTCGGCCGCCGTGGGCACCATCGCCACGGAAGCGGACACCGGGTTTGAAACCCTGGATCGCCGCGATGCCGTCGTGATGGAAGTGATTGTCGGCAAGGGCTCGCGCTACGCCGCGCGCCCCATGCGCGACCTCGACATCAGTGCGCGCTACGGCATCCACGTGATTGCCGTGCATCGCCGCGACGCCAACGTGAATGCCAATCTGGACGCCTTCGAGCTGGAGTTCGGCGACGTGCTGCTGATTGAAGGCAGCCCGCTGCAAATCCGCCGCTTTGCCGAAAACGGCGACCTCATCACGCTCGACGCCGTGCATGGCGAAAACCGTCGTTACGAAAAGGCCCCCATCGCGCTGGCCACCATCGTCGGCGTGATGGGATTGGCCGCTTTCGGCGTCATGCCGATTGAAGCGCTGGCCCTGATTGGCGCCGTGACCGTGGTCGCCACCGGCTGCCTCGATATCGAGAATGCCTATAAGTCCATCGAGTGGCCGATCTTGCTGCTGATTTTCGGCATGCTGGCCATCAGCATCGCCATGGACAAGGTCGGGCTGGCGGCGCTGGTGGCCGAACAAGTGGTCAGCGTGGGCACGGACCTGCCGCCCTGGATCATCCTGTCGCTCATCCTGCTGATCACCTCCATCATGACGGAGCTGTTCAGCAACAACGCTGTGGCCGTGCTGCTCACACCCGTGGCCATCAGCATCGCGCAGCAGCTCGGCCTGGACCCGCGGCCGTTTGTGGTCGGTGTGATGATCTGCGCCAGTGCCAGCTTTGCCACGCCCATCGGCTACCAGACCAACACGCTGGTCTACAACGCAGGCGGTTACCGCTTTACCGACTTCATGCGTTTGGGGCTGCCGCTGAACATTCTGGTCTGGCTGCTCGGTACCGCGCTGATTCCGTTATTCTGGCCGCTGGTCCCTGCTCCCTGATGTCGCCATGGCTTATGTCGGCCGCTTTGCCCCCTCGCCCACCGGCCCGCTGCATGCCGGTTCGCTGATTGCCGCTGTCGCCAGCTTTTGCGCGGCGCGTGCGGCTGGCGGCCGGTGGCTGCTGCGCATGGAAGACATCGACCCGCCGCGCGCCATGCCCGGCGCGGCCGACCTCATCCTGCGCCAACTGGAGGGCTACGGCTTCGAATGGGACGGGCCGGTGCTCTGGCAGCACACACGACTTGAGGCCTATGCCGCGGCGATTGCACAACTGCAAGCGCAGGGCGACGTGTTCTGGTGCCGCTGCTCGCGCAGCGATCTGGCGCGCACTGGCACCGCGGTCTATCCGGGCACCTGCCGCCCACACACCACCCCGCGTGACGACGCCGCCATCCGCCTACGGGTGCCCGCGGGCACGGTGGCCTTCACTGACGTCGTGTTCGGCAGCCAAACCGAAGACGTGGCCGCCTGTGTCGGCGACTTCGTGATCCGCCGCCGCGACGGCCTCTTTGCCTACCAGCTCGCCGTCGTGGTGGACGATGCCTGGCAGGGGGTGACCGATGTGGTGCGCGGCGCCGACTTGCTCGACAACACGGCACGCCAGATCGTGCTACAGCGCGCACTCGGCCTGCCCACACCTCGCCACCTGCACCTGCCACTGGCCCTGAATGCCGACGGTAGCAAGCTGTCCAAACAAACCTTCGCGGACGAAATTCCCCTGCCGTCGGACTCAGGCTTACTGTGGCAGGCGCTCGACTTCCTTGGCCAGCAACCCCCTGCAGCCTTGCAGTCCGCCCCCTGTTCAGAGCTGCTGGCCTGGGGCACGGCGCATTGGCAACAGGCGCACATTCCGGCGCAGAGCCGGCCGTTACCGACTGATTTCCTGGCACCAGCACAGCTCACCTCTTTGCCACAACCCTCTGAGCAGCCATCTGAGCAGCCGCGACTCACCGTCCCACATGCAACGGCAGAACAGCCCGGCAGCCGCCCCAAAAAGGAGTCGCCCCATGCATGAGCTCATGGCGTTGGTCATCGGTATCGGGCTTGCGGCCGCCGCGGGCCTGCGCGTCTTCCTGCCCCTGTTCGGTCTGTCGCTGGGCGCGATGCTGGGCGGTCTACCCCTGAGCGCCGAGCTCGCTTGGCTGGCACGGCCAGAAACCGCGATTGCTCTCGGGGCAGCCACATTGCTGGAAGTGGGTGCTTACTACCTTCCTCTCATTGACCATCTGCTCGACACCATGGCCGCGCCGGCAGCGATAATTGCAGGCACATTGGCCACGGCAGCCGTTCTGGCCGGCGTGGACGACCCAGGACTGAAATGGGCGCTGGCGCTGATTGCCGGTGGCGGCACCGCCGGGCTGGTGCAGGCCGGGTCCATGCTGACCCGTGTTGCCTCCACCGCTACCACAGGCGGGCTGGGCAATCCGGTCGTGGCCACCGGCGAATGGCTGGGCTCACTGCTGCTGACCCTGATGGCACTGGTGGTGCCGTTCCTGGCGGTGGCCCTGCTGCTGGCCGCCGCCGTGTTCTGGCTGCGCCGTCGTGGCGGTCAGACGGCCGCTGACCACAAGACGGAATGACCACAGGCTGGCGCACGCTCACGGCAGGTGCTTGAAGCAGGCCTTCACATCAGGCGACAGACCAAGCGCTCAGGACAAACCATCCACCAAGAGCATCCCGCGTCACGGCTCCATCTCCCCGCTGGCATCTCCATGCATCTGCTGCCGGAACTGCGCGGCCGGGGTCGTTCAGCCTCACTGAACGCTATCCGCCATCGCACCCCCGACAGGCATCCCCGCTGCCCCCGCCCTCAACAAGCGGGCAGGGCGAGATGGCACCACAAATCGCCAAGAGAGTTCGCCAACCAGCAGGGGCAACAGAGGGCATGAACCTCTGGCAACGGCCCGCCGTGGCGGCCTTCCGCGCCCCGAACCAAACTGTTACCTTGCGTAGCAACTTCCGCTTGCCAGCCCGCCATGTATATCGACCGTCTTGTCCTCCTCTTCATTGCCGGCGCTTATCTGCTGTCGCCGGCCATTATCGAGTGGTGGAGCGAGGGCGGCACCGCCTGGTACCGGCCCTATTTCATCTGGATGGCGCTGATCGTCCTCAGCTTCTGGATCGGCAAAAGCCGTGACCTCAATGATCTCTGACCTCCTCTGCCGGCGGCCTCGGGGAGCCGCGACATGACATTCACCGCCTTCGAACTGCTGGCGCTGGGTGTCGGCTATCTGTTTTTGCTTTTCCTCGTGGCCTATGTCAGCGAATCCGGGCTGGTGCCGATGCGCTGGGTGCGCCATCCGCTGGTCTATGTGCTGTCGCTGGGCGTCTACGTCAGTGCCTGGGGCATTTATGCCGTGGTCGGCTTTGCCTATCAGTCGGGCTACAACTTCCTGGCGTTTTATCTCGGGATTTCCGGGGCCTTCCTGCTGGCGCCAGTGCTGCTGGCGCCGATTGCACGGCTGGTGCAAACCTACCAGCTCGGTTCGCTGGCCGACCTGTTTGCCTACCGCTACCGCAGCCAGTTGGCCGGCTCGCTGACCACGCTGGCCATGGTGGTGGGCATGATGCCGCTGCTCGCGCTGCAGATTCGCGCGGTGGCCGAATCGGCCGAAATCCTGGTGCCGGGGCTAGAGCACCAGTGGCTAGCGCTGGTGTTCTGCCTGATCATTTCGGCCTTCACCGTGCTCTTCGGCGCCCGTCATCTTTCGCCGCGTGAGAAGCACGAAGGGCTGGTCGTGGCCATCGCCGCCGAATCCGTCATCAAGCTGGTGGCGATGTCGGCCGTCGGCTGGTTTGCCTTCAGCCAGGTGTTTGACGGCCATGTCGGCCTGAACCAGTGGCTGGATGCCAATCCGCATGCCCTCAGCATGCTCTACGACCCGCTCAAGGGCGGCTTCTGGCACAGCCTGATCCTGGCCTTCCTGTTCTCGGCCGTGGTCATGCCGTTCATGTACCAGATGACCTTTACCGAGAACTTCCATCCGCGCGCCCTGCTGACCGCCAGCTGGGGTCTGCCGCTCTACCTCATCATCATGGCGCTCGGTGTGCCGGTGCTGATGTGGGCCGGCATGCGCCTTGAACTGGGCCTCAACCCGGAATACTTCACATTGGGCGTGGCGCTGGCCGCGCAGAGCCCGTGGCTGCCGATGCTGGTGTTCTTGGGGGGGCTGGCGGCGGCGTCCGGCATCATCATCGTGAGCACACTGGCCATGGCCTCGATGGTGCTCAACCATCTGGTGCTGCCGGTGTACCAGCCGCGCCCGGACCAGAACATCTACCGCTGGATCCTCTGGGTCCGTCGCCTGCTGATTGCCGGCCTGATCGTGGTCGCCTTCGGTTTCTATGTGCTGCTGGACGAGCGCCGCGGCATGACCGAAATGGCCATGCTGACCTTTGTCGCCACGCTGCAATTCGCCCCCGGCCTCATCGGCGTGCTGTTCTGGCCGCGTGCCAACCGCATCGGCTTTGTCAGCGGCCTCATCGTCGGCATGACGCTGTGGTTCGCCACGCTGGTTGTGCCCTACCTGATCGAGATGGAGGCGCTGCCCTCTCCCACCTGGCTGACCGTGTCCTTTGCCGACAACCCCTTGTACTGGCAAACCATGGGACTGGGCGCGACGCTGGTGAACGCGATGGTGGGCATCGTGATGTCCTTGCTGACGCCGCAAAGCGCCAGCGAGCAGATTGCCGCCAACACCTGCTCGGTCGACAACTTGCGTCGCCCTTACCGCTGGGAACTGGGCGCCACCAGCACCGGCGAATTCGTGCGCGGGCTGGCCGAGCCGTTGGGTCGCCTGACGGCGGAGCGCGAGGTCATGCTGGCGCTGGCCGACCTTGGCATGACGCCCGAAGAAACACGCCCCTATGCGTTGCGCCGTCTGCGCGACCAGATCGAATCCAACCTCTCCGGCCTGCTCGGCCCCTCGGTGGCACAAGACATCCTCGACCAGCACCTGCCCTACAAGGTCCGTACCGACAGCGAGGGCAGCGCCGAAGACATCCACTACATCGAGTCCCGTCTTGAGGATTACCGGCACCGACTGTCCGGCCTCGCCGGCGAGCTCGACTCGCTGCGCCGCTTTCACCGCCAGACGCTCTACGACCTGCCGATCGGCGTCTGCTCGCTGGGCAAGGACATGGAAATCCTGTCCTGGAACCACGCCATGATGCAGCTCACCGGCATCAGCGACGAAAGCGTCATCGGCTCGCGCCTGTCCAGCCTCCCTGCGCCCTGGCGCGAAATGTTCCTGGAGTTCCTGCTCGGTCCGTCGGCGCAGGTGTTCCGCAAACCGGTGCAGGCGCATGGCGAAACTCACTGGGTCAGCCTCAACCGCGCCGTCATCGGCGAGGGCGACAGTTTTGGCCACCCCGATTCGCAGGTCATCGTGGTGGAAGACATCTCCGAACTGCACCGGCTGGAAGTGCGGCTCTCACATAACGAGCGCCTGGCGTCCATCGGCCGGCTGGCGGCTGGCGTCGCCCACGAAATCGGCAATCCGGTCACCGGTATCGCCTGCCTCGCGCAAAACCTGAAAGCGGAAAGCGCCGACCCGGACATCCGCGACGCCAGCCACCAGATTCTGGAGCAGACCCAGCGCATTTCGCGCATCGTGCAGTCACTGGTCGGCTTTGCGCGCGCCGAAAACCTCAACCACCGACGCGAGCCGGTCGAGCTCAACAGCGCGGTGGACGAAGCCATCCAGCTCCTGCAACTCGGCCCGGAAGGGCGCGACTACGAATTTGCCAACGAGTGCCGCGCCGGCACCGTGGTGGCCGGCGACCGCCAGCGCCTCATCCAGGTGTTCATCAACCTGCTGACCAATGCCCGCGACGCCAGCCCGAAAGGCAGCCGCATCATTGCCCGGGCCGCGACGCACGGCCCGCGTGTGCGCTTCGAGGTGGAAGACTTTGGCAGCGGGCTCCCCCAAGGAGAAATTCGCGCCGCCTTGTTCGAGCCGTTTGTCACCACCAAAGACACCGGCAAGGGCACCGGGCTTGGCCTCGCGCTCGTGCATGGCATTGTTGAAGAGCATGAAGGCCGCATCCAGCTCATTGACAAGGCCGACTACGACCAGGGCCAGGGCGTCATCGTGCAGATCACGCTACTGGCCTGGCAGAACGACGGCGATACGCCGGCGGAGAGCGCATGAACACGCTCCGCCTCGCCACCTCCATCGTCTGGCCGGTTTGCGCTGAGCACGACCGCGCTTCTGCCCGCGTGCCCCTTAGCCGCTTTGCGTCACTGACCTTCCCGTCCCTGACCCTCACGAGCAGACCATGAGCCATATCCTGATTGTCGAAGACGAAGCCCTGATCCGCTCCAGCCTCAAGCGCCTGCTGGAGCGGCACAGCTACAGCGTGAGCGAAGCCGCCTCCGTGAGTGAGGCCACCGAGCGCTACACGCTGGAAGACTTCGATCTGGTCATTACCGACGTGCGCCTGCCGGGCGACCCGGGCACCAGCCTGATTGAAAAGGCCAAGCCGACACCTGTACTCATCATGACCAGCTTCGGCAGCCTCAAGGCCGCGGTCGATGCCATGAAGCAAGGCGCCGTGGACTACATTTCCAAGCCCTTCGACCACGACGAAATGCTGCTGGCCATCGAGCGCATCCTGCGCGAAAAAGCCCTGCGCACACAGAACGAAGCGCTGAAGCAGGAAGTCGCCAAGACCTATCCCACCACCGGCATGATCGGCTCCTGCGCCGCCATGCAAGACGTGCTCAACCGTCTGCGCAAGGTCGCCCCCATGTCCACGACCGTGCTGATCCGTGGCGAATCCGGCACGGGTAAGGAGCTGGTCGCCCGCGCCCTGCACGACCAGAGCCCACGCGCGGCAGGCCCACTGATTTCCGTGAACTGCGCGGCTATTCCCGAAACCCTGATCGAGTCCGAGCTCTTCGGCCATGAAAAAGGCTCGTTCACCGGCGCCCAGTCCAGTCGCAAGGGGCTGGTAGAGGCGGCCGACGGCGGCACGCTCTTCCTCGACGAAATCGGCGAATTGCCCCTCGAAGCCCAAGCCCGCCTGCTGCGCCTGCTGCAAGAAAAAGAAATCCGCCGCATCGGTTCCACCCAGGCCAAGCGCGTGGACGTCCGGCTGGTGGCCGCTACCCACCGCGACCTGAAAAAGCTCGCCAGTGAAAACCGCTTCCGCGAAGACTTGTACTACCGCCTCAACGTGGTCGAGCTGCTGCTGCCGCCCTTGCGTGAGCGTGGCGACGATGTGCTGGAGCTGGCTGGCAAACTGCTCGACCGCACCTGCCTGCGCCTCGGGGTCGGCCCCCTGCGCTTTGGCCTCGACGCACTGGAGGCCATGCAGCATTACCCTTGGCCCGGCAATGTGCGCGAGCTGGAAAATGCTATCGAACGTGCCGCCATCCTCTGCGAATCAGAAGAAATAGGCCCCGATCATCTCGCTATCGACCATGTTCGCCGCGAGCCCAGCCCGACCCGCACCGGCGGCCGCACCTCATCGCCCACCGAGCCGCCGGCCGGCCTGTCGCTGGAAGACTATTTCCAGCATTTCGTGCTTGAGCATCAGGAACACATGTCGGAAACCGAGCTGGCGCAAAAACTCGGCATCAGCCGCAAATCCCTCTGGGAGCGCCGCCAGCGCCTGGGCATCCCACGTCGTAAAAGCGGTGAGGTCGATGGCAGCGAGCCCGAACCTGGCCTGGAAGACGAGAGCGAATAGCGGCACTTAGCCGTCTGCCGAAAAAAGCTGTTGAGCAGGCGGCTTCCCGGCCAGCCGGACCCCGAATCCATCACTGATAGAGCGTGTAGCGACGCTGGCCATGTGACGGCGTCGCGGACTGAAAAGCCGGGGCGGACTTTCCCAGCAAGCGATTAAGGGGCATCACATAAACTGACAGGCTGTTACCTGCATACACAGACCCGTTACATCCCTACCCGCCGAAGTGTTACCAGTCATCCTGATAGATGGCCATTCGTCTCAGACACAAACGTAACTCATTGTTTTATATAAGAACAAATTCTTTCCAAAAAGTTGGCACACCTCCTGCTATAAGTACTCCGTCGATGCGAATAACAAAAACAAGCGCACGGCACGGTGTCCGCCACACCATAAAAACAATAAAAAGCAGAACAAGAAAAATAAAACGGCGGAACGAGGCAAAAGGATGGGTCAGCTATGGACGGGAGGCTCCATAGCTGACCTGATCCCCCGGAAAGATCACAAAACAGACGTCCGGGCCACAACAGAAAAAGAATGACGAAAACGGCGGAAAACAAAAACAAGGCCGTACTGAGCAAAAACAAGAATAAAAGCGTCAAAAGAAGAAAAACGGAATACCACAACGCAACACCCAAAATTCAAGGTTCAGCGCACGCGGAAGGGGAAACCCTTCCGCGTTTCTCTTTTGGGGCCACCCTTTTCCTGCAAACGCCTGCCATCCGGCCATCCGTTGCTGTTCAGACCCGCGCCCGCCCTTGCTATCATCCGCGCTTCGTTACGGCCGAGCCGTCCATTTTCATGCCCCTATTTTCATGACTCTTATCGCCATGGCACAACGCCCATGATCAAACGCCTGATCGACCGTCTTCGCGGACGCACGCCCCCCACCCGGCCGGTGCTGAAGCTGAACGTCATTGCCCGCGAGAACCACCCCATCTCCCGTCGCGACATCAGCAGTGCGGCCGTCAAAACCCTTTATCGCCTGCGCGACTCCGGTTTCGACGCCTTTCTGGTGGGCGGCGGCGTTCGCGATCTGCTGCTGGGCCTGCACCCCAAAGACTTCGATGTCGCCACCGATGCCACGCCGGAACAGGTCAAGCAGGTGTTCGGGGGCCAATGCCAGATCATCGGTCGGCGCTTCCGTCTTGCCCATGTGCGCTTCGGCCGCGAAATCATCGAAGTCGCCACCTTCCGCGCCCATCACTCGCAGGCCGAAGGCGAAGGCCATGGCCGCACCTCCGACGACGGCATGATCCTGCGCGACAACGTCTGGGGCAGCATCGAGGAAGATGCCGAGCGCCGCGACTTCACCGTGAACGCGCTCTACTACAACATCGCCGATTTCACGCTCTGGGATTTTGCCGGCGGCCTTGCGGATATCGAAAAACGCCAGCTGCGCCTTATCGGCGACCCCGAAACACGCTATCGCGAAGACCCGGTGCGCATGCTGCGCGCCATCCGCTTTGCCGCCAAACTCGACTTCTCGCTGGAACAGGCCACCGGCGAGCCCATCCGCCGCTTAGGGGATCTGCTCGACGATATTTCCTCGCACCGCCTCTACGACGAAAGCCAGAAGCTGCTGGTGTCTGGGCACTCCGGCCGCGTGCTCGAGCTGCTGCAGGAGTACGACCTTTTCCGCCATCTTTTCCCGCAGGGGATTCCGGACGGCACCAGTGCGCGCCTGCTCGCGCTGACCGCCGACAGTACCGACCAGCGCATTGCCGACGACAAAAGCGTTAACCCGGCCTTCTTTTACGCCGCCCTGCTCTGGGGCCGACTGCAAGAGCAGTACGCCCGCCTTGTCGACGACGGCATGCCGCCCGTTCCTGCGCTGCAACAGGCCGGTCAGCGCGTGATTTCGCGTCAGACCACGCGCACCGCCATCACCCGTTTCACCGCGCAGACCATGCGCGATATCTGGGAAATGCAGCCGCGCCTGGAAAACCCGCGCCCGCGTCAGGTCGATGCGCTGCTGGTGCAGCAGCGCTTCCGTGCCGCCTACGACTTCCTGGTGTTGCGCGAAGCCTCCGGCGAAGACACTGGCGGCTGGGGCGCCTGGTGGACGCGCTATCAGGATGCAGACCCCGGCCTTCAGGCCGAGTTGCTGCGGGCTCTGGAAAAGAGCGGCAGCAGTGACGGAGGCGCATCCAGCAGCAACGGCACCCCCAGCCGCAAGCCGCGCCGGCGTGGCCCGCGCAAGCGCAAGCCTGCCGCGGCGGAATGACGTGGGCCGGGACAGCGAGGTCAGCGCCTTCATCGGCCTTGGCGCCAATCTGGGTGAACCGCTGGCCACGCTGCGACTGGCGCTGCAAGCCCTGTCACGACTGCCGGCCTCGCGCCTCCACTCTGTATCGTCCGCCTATCGCAGCCGCCCGCTCGGCCCGTCCGGCCAGCCGGACTACATCAATGCGGTCGCGCACCTTGCAACGGCACTGACACCACATGCACTGCTGCACGCCCTCCACGGCATTGAAAACGATCATGGCCGGGTGCGTGACATCCGCTGGGGCGCCCGTACCCTCGACCTCGACCTGCTGCTCTATGGCAGCGACGAAATCCGGACCGCCGACCTGCAGGTGCCGCATGCCGAGCTCCAGAACCGCAACTTCGTGATCATTCCGCTCATGGAAATTGCCTCCGATAGCCGCTTGCCCGATGGCACTCCCCTCGCCACACTGCCCGCCGCACATGACCATCATGGCCTGATCCGGCTGCCGGATGTCTGGCTCATCTGCGATTGACGCCAGCCCTCCCGTCCCCCGACCATTGGCCCCGGTCTCCGGTATCGGCCCCCTGAGGAATCCGCATGAAGCCTGTCAGCCTTTCCACTCTGCGCGAGCTGAAAAGCCGCGGCGAAAAATTCACCGTCCTGACCTGCTACGACGCGACGTTTGCCCAAGCCATGAATGGCGCCGGCATCGAGGTCATGCTGGTGGGCGACTCTCTGGGCATGGTGCTGCAAGGGCGCGACTCCACACTGCCGGTCACGGTCAGCGACATGGCCTACCACACGGCTTGCGTGGCACGCGGCAACAGCACTGCCCTGCTGATGGCCGACATGCCGTTCATGTCGTACAGCACGCCAGAAGAAGCACTCGCCAATGCCGCCACCCTGATGCGGGCCGGCGCCCATCTGGTCAAGCTCGAGGGCGGCGCTTGGCTGGCCGACACGGTTACCCGGCTGATGCAGGGCGGCATTCCCGCCTGCGTACACATGGGCCTGACGCCGCAGTCAGTGAATGTTTTTGGCGGCTATAAAGTACAGGGGCGCGGCGAAGATGCAGGCGAGCAGATGCTGCGCGAAGCACAGGCCCTCGAAGCCGCTGGTGCGGCGGTCCTGCTGCTGGAATGCGTACCACGCGCACTCGCCGCACGCATCACGGCAGCACTGAAAATCCCGGTCATCGGCATTGGGGCCGGGCTCGACTGTGACGGCCAGGTGCTGGTCGTGCACGACATGCTCGGCCTGCATACCGGCAAGCCGGCCCGCTTTGTCAAAAACTTCCTCGCCGTCAGTGATGACGGATCGGTGGCTGGCGCCTTCCGCGCTTACGCCGCCGAAGTAAAAAGCGGGCAGTACCCGGCGCCAGAACACGGCTTTGACTAGCCTGTATGAACCTTTGCACATGAATGAGCATTGGCTGCGGTCCATACACGGCCGCACCAATGGCTAGCAACCGGTTGAGCGAAAGGCTGCTGAACATGCGCGTATCAAACGGTGGCCTTGCGGCCAGAGCATCAGCCGGACGCCGACCCGGACTCAAACCCAGACCGCCGCTCATCTGCGGCGCCTAACCCCAGCACCCGGAATACAGCCCGACACATGAAAACCGAAACTACCCAGAGCGGCTTGCGTGGCGCCTTGCGTGCGGCGCGCAAGGCCGGCAAATCCATTGCCTTCGTGCCGACGATGGGCAATCTGCACAGCGGCCATATCACGCTGGTCCGTGAAGCAGCGCGCCGCGCCGACATTGTTGTCGCCAGCATCTTCGTCAACCCGACCCAGTTCGGCGCGAACGAAGACTTCGACAAATATCCGCGCACACTGGCCGCCGACAGCGCGCTGCTGGCCGACGCGCAATGTGATCTGTTGTTCGCTCCAGAAGCGCGCGAGATGTATCCCGACGGCCGTGCGCAAGCGACGGCCGTCAGTGTCAGCGGCATCACCGAGATGCTCTGTGGTGCCTCGCGCACCGGGCATTTCAGCGGCGTCGCCACCGTGGTCAGCAAGCTCTTCAACATCGTGCAGCCCGACATGGCACTGTTCGGCGAAAAGGACTATCAGCAGCTCGCGGTCATCCGGCGCCTGACCCGTGAGCTCTGCTTTCCCATCGACATCGTCGGCGTACCGACCGTGCGGGCCGACGATGGCCTGGCGCTGTCGTCACGGAACGGCTTTCTGAGCGCCGCCGAAAGACAACAAGCACCGCTGCTGTACCAGACCCTCAGCAACTTGCGCAGCGCCATCGAAAGCGGCCAGCGCGACTACTCCATGCTGACGCAGGCCGCGATCGCACATCTGGGCAAGTGCGGCTTTGTGCCCGACTATCTGGAGGTCCGCCGGCAAGATCTGGCGCTCGCCGGTGCCGATGACCGCGAGCTGGTGATTCTCGTCGCGGCACGGCTGGGGACAACCCGGCTTATCGATAATCTGGCGTTTGTCCTGTCCTGAAAGGACGAGAAATCCTTTTATTCCTGTCTGACAATTACACGACTTTTCAGTCTGGCAATGATTGAAGGGTGATGTTGATTGCGGCACAATGGCCCGCCCGGAAACCCGGACGGAAGTGTTACGAGCCTACACACTGTTTCACTCGCCACATCGCGAGCACAGTCACGGCACGTTCCAGAGCCACGAGCGGAGGTAAGCCTCATGCAATGCACCATGCTGAAAGCCAAACTGCATCGCGCCCGTGTTACGCACGCCGAATTGGATTATGAAGGATCCTGCGCCATCGATGGCGATCTCCTGGACCTTGCCGGCATTCTCGAATACGAACAGATCCAGATTTACAACGTCACCAATGGCGAGCGTTTCACCACGTACGCCATTCGTGCCGAAGAAGGATCGCGCATGATTTCCGTTAACGGCGCCGCGGCCCACAAGGCTGGCGTCAACGACATCCTGATCATCTGTGCCTACGCCAATTACAGCGCGGCCGAACTGATCAACTTCAAACCTCGTCTGGTGTACTGCAATGCCGACAACAGCGTCAGCCACAGTGCCAACGCCATTCCGGTACAAGTTGCCTGAGACTTTGCAGCAGATATAAAAAAACGCCGGCTTGCCGGCGTTTTTTTATATCTGCTGCAAACGGCTATTCGCCAAGCTCGCGGATACGTGGCTGCACCGAGCGTTGATAGCGCTCATCACGCACCGCCTCTCGCAAACCCCGCAAGGTCATATACGGTGTCTCGTGAATGATCAGATTGACGATGCTGCCAGGAATGCTGCCGCCCGGATTGGCTCGTCCCGTCATGGAGACTTCAACCTGCCCCCCGGGCAATGGCCTTAGCACCCAGACACCTTCCATATCGGGCATGCGCACAAAGCCGGCACGGTGCGGATACTGGGCACTCTCAACCGAAATACTGCGAATGGTGACCACCCGCGTCTTTTCGTCCTGAGAAACCGCACCACTCAAAACGACATCTCGATCCGTGAGTGGCCACGGAAAGTCCGTATCGGCACGAATGACGAACGTTCCCTCCTCATCGTTCCGGCTCAAGACATCGATACGCGTGGTGCGATACGCCCAGCGACCCGCATTATCGGTATCCAGAATCAGGTTCACGACCCCAGAGAGCGAGCTTTTCACTACCGTCACCGCACGAAACCCACGAATGGGATAGTCGGGAATGGTCGTCGTCCATACTTTGATGCCACCACGGTCACGCGCCAACTCCCAATTCTCGGCAACGGCAGGTGCAGCCACCATCACCAGCAGCAACGAGATCAGACGAGAAACATGAAGGAAGGACATCAATTGGAGTAATTCCGAAATACCGAGGCTGACGCCATGCTGCCGATTAATCGCCACAATTACAGTGGCCAAAAACTCCAGCAGATCGGGAAAGGTCCGTACATTCCACCCACTCCGCTGCCCCAAAAGACAGCCGGCCCGCTAGGGCCGGCTGTCTTCATTGGCAAGGCTCGGTATCAGGGCATCTTGAAATGGGGAATCGCACTAAAGAACCCTGTGCCTTTATAGTCCCAATCCACGAATGCACCACCGTAAACCACAATCAGCAACGCCGTAAACATGACGATCAGCGGCAAAATCCAGCGCTCGTAACGCCAGTAGAAGCTGAGATGTCGTACCTCGGCATCAGCATCTGCCATTTCTTTTTCACCAACGACCTGTCTTGTCAGCAACTGGTTCAAAGCTACTGGCGGCGTGAGATAACCCAACTCGAAGGCCGTCAGCACGATCATCCAGAAATGCACTGGATGGATGCCATTGTTATAGGCCACCGGCGCCACCGTCGCCGTCACCAGAATAACCGCGCCGAACGGGTCCATGACCATGCCGATAAACACCAGCAGGATTGCCAGCAGGGTCAGGGCCAGCCAGATATTGCCGAAGGTGTGTGGCACCGCCTCCATGATGCCGGAGCGCTCGATCATGCCGCCGACGCTCACGGAAAGCGCCATCAGCATGATGAGTGCCCCGATATGGCCAATCGTGTCATTGGTGGCGACACGTACGGACTCTTCGAGGCTGACGCGTCGCTCCTGCTCATGGCCATCTGCAATCTGCTGTGCGGTCAGCGCTTTCGGCTCATAGCGGCGCAGTTTGTCGAAAATCACAAAGGCAATCAGGATCACCGGCAGGATGACAGGCGCAGTGAATTCGTCGAGTTTGGTATTGAGACCCCAGGTTTCAGCACCGTAGAACATGCTGACCGCAATCCAGATCACGATGTAAGGCGCCACAGGCACCAATGCACGCGCCGAGGCTGGCAAAGCAATAGCGGGGTTTTCGATCTGTACTTTCTGCTGTCGCAGGATTTGCGAAGCAATCAGGAACAGGGTCGAGGAAACGAGGAAAACCCAGAAGCCCCAACCGTACAGGATGGAGGTCGTCACCTGCTTGTTAAGCGCAGCAATCACAACAATCAACAAGCATGGGGCCAATACCACGCCCATGGAACCTGACATGGCCGTCGCTGCCAGGGCGTACTGACGCCGTGCACCCGACATCAGGATCTCACGGTAAATGACCGCACCCGCCGCGATCACGAAAATACCCGATGCGCCCGTATAGGCCGTCGGGAAAGCCGCGGCAAACAGGATGATCCAGGTCAGCAGCTCGGGTGAGAACTTCCAAGGACGGAGGATATCCATGAAGTAGTCCACTACACGCGTCTGCTTCAACAGCATGCCCGCCCAGATATAAAGCGCCAGGTTCAAGAACACGCCTGAGAGCTCCATCATCTGCCCGAGATAAATGGCAAGACCGGCAGGATGACCATCAGCGATAAAGTTGAAGCCGGCCATCATGGCCATGACTGCAAACAACGGTATCGACAGCAATGCCATACCAAAAGAGCCGCCCGGTGTAGCCGTTTTTGGCGGGAACAGCAGTGACTTCAGACTGATCAGGCCAATCGCCGAGAACATGAACACCCATATCCAGTTGATATACGGGCGATCGACGGCCACGCCAGAGGCATTCTGGATGGCGATATATTTGATAGAAGAGAAAACCAGCACACTGTTCGCCACCAGCATGGCAACCGAATAAACACGGAAGTCCATGAGTGTCTTGGGCGGACGCAGGGAGATGTGGTGCAGGCCCAGCGTTGTGGTCAGTGAAGCAATCGCCACCATGATCAGCAGCAGCAGGCTGCGGTTCTCGGTGCCAAAACGGAAAATGGCGAAGAACGTCGTTTCAACCTTGCGGTAAGCCTTCACTTCTGCCGTCAGGTGCGACGTCACATTGGTGTACATCGCATGCTTTTCGCGGCACAGCTCCAGCGCTTTTTCCAGCGACTGTCGCTGGGCATCGACATCGACCACCTCATCCGAGAACAAGGCATCAATATCGTCCATGCCCCCAGCAGATGCCCCGGGGCCTGCCGCTGCCGCCGCATCAATGTCCTGATTGGGGTCGCAGGCCGGTAGCGCCGGATCGGCACGCAGCATGAAGTACTGGATACCCGAATCGGGATTACCGAACAGGCGTTCGCCCGTACGCAGCAACTGACCATGGATCATTTCGCCGGTGCCAATCACCAGCGTCAATACCAGCAAAAGGAATACGGGCAGACTGGAGAACCATTCTGACAACGTGCGATTGAAAATCTTCATGGAGAGGCCTTGTCTGGCTGTTGTTGTAATGACCGGCGGCAACTTGCCGGTATTCCATGACCCACAGGTCGGTTAGCGGATAAAAAAACTCCCGGATATGGCAAGGGGCCCACCTGGGGCCCCCTCCGGCTAAGCAATACCTACTCGAGCTTCTGCGCGCACTCGGCATCAGCAGCATTCAACTGGCAACGCACATTGCGCAGCAGCGACATCATGCGCTTGTCATAAATGCCTTCATTGGCGAGCGAAATACGCGACTCGCGGAGCAGCACCGTGTACTTTTCCTGGTCGGCGTCCGGAATCTGCATCCAGTACTTCTTGTCGATTTCCTTTTCGGCAGCCGTAATCAGCTTCATGGCGTTTTCGTACTGGCTCTGCACATACTCGCGCGACTTCTGCCCGAAGCCATCAGGAAACTTGTCGTTACGGACAATGATTTGCAGTGTCAGTTGCACCAGCGGGAAATTGGCAATCGCACCGCGACTTCCAAGCCCCTTGAAAAGCTCAAGCGGCTTGAAGGCAGCGGCAGGCGCGCCAATGATGTCGACCGAGCCATTATTGAACTTGCCGGCAAAGTTGGTGACATC
>JAUXNL010000009.1 GCA_030684415.1 Moraxellaceae bacterium
TCAACGCCGTCGATCCTGCTAGCTACCTCAACGAGGTCATCACCCGGATCGTCCAAGGCCACCCGCAGAGCCAGATCGATCAGCTCATGCCTTGGGAATATCCCGCTCAGGCCAGGTAGAGGGCCTCGGGACAGCGCTTACCCTGATCTTTCATCCAGCGCGGACCAGAGTCTCGGCATTGAAAACGCCTTCCAGCGCGGAACTAGATCAAGCGAAAAAGCCTTAGTGGGTCGCGCGTTGACGCTACACCCCAGACGCGGCCTGGCTCCTCGGACCTTCCCCAAATTCGAACGGGAGGGCCAACAATTCATCGTGGATGGCCTGCCAGGGCTGGGTGAAGTCTAGAGCCCGCACGACCACCTCATGGCCGCGGATATTGTATCGGAGCGCTACCGTTCCTCCGACGGCGGGATAGATGAGCGCGCCATCGCAGGGGAGATGGGGTGCGCGAAGGGCCGCATGCTCCAGGTACGCAAAGAGCTGATACAGGTGGCCTGAGCGAACCTTCTCAGAGCCTACCCGCGAGGCCAAAACCTCTTTGTAGAACTTCGCGTCGATCACCACGGTGCGGGCCTTAGATCGCAGCGTTATGTCGGTTTCCATAATCGGCAGGAAGCCGTGGCTGTCTGGCTCAAGCGGGAGGGCGTCCCAAGCCATCTGCTCGCGCGCCACTTTGAAAACGCTCTGCTCGTGGGCATAGAAATTCCGCAGAAAGTCTTCAAAGATGGCCGACATAACCACCTCATTCTTGAGGATATCGGCGAACCGTGAGCCTGCGCCGCCCTCATCTGGCATGTGCGCGTGAAAGGCTAACTCACATAGCTGCATCAGGGGGCGGTACTGGCCCGTATTCCGGGATAGCTGCACGCGGCGAAACAGCTCGGCGCCAAGGCGGATATCGGCGATCCCGCCCATCCGCTGAACCAGGAGACCAAGCTCATGCTTTTGGGCCGGCTCAATTTCGCCGAGGCGCGGCATCGCCCTCGCTGTGGCCTTGATGATTTGGTTGTGCAGCACGTCCGGCGTGAGCTCGTCAAACGCGCAAACGACGGCTCCTCGGCGAAGGGTTTGCCCTTTGACAATGTCGTCCAGCAGCAGGCGGCCGCGCGGGGATCGCGCCTCCTCGCTAAACGACTGGTACCCGCGGTCCAGACCTCGTCGCATGAGGCGGTTCGCACCACTGATCAGCAGGCGGGCCAACAGGTTCGGGAGGTCCGGAGAGTCATCGACGCCAACGTCCACCGATCCACCCTCGGGGAACTTCCGCCAGGCGTAGCAGAATAGGTAATAGAGGTTGCGGATTGGGATCGTCATGCGCGGCTTAGCAGCCGACCGCACCACTCTTCAGCTCGGTCGGGGGCGTCGAACCAGTACTCTTCCAAGAGCGGTCGGATTTCCGTCTCAACGATCCGCGAAAACCACCCTGGGGAGACCAGTCGCCCTTCGGTTGGCGTGAAAAAGCTGTGGCCGATCTGGAAGCCTGGGCCGAGGTTTATCTTGTCATCAGCAATGGCGGCATTGAGTTCGGTCATCCCCTCGATGACGCCCTGGGCCGTTTGCTGTGAGACCCCGCAGGCAAGCAAGAAGTCCCTGAAAGCAGGGTTGGAAAAGCCAGGCCGCAGAGCGACGAACGCGAACCGCCGGCGGAGGGCGTAGTCCACCAGCGACAGCGACCGGTCGGCCGTGTTCATCATCCCCAAAAGGGATACGTTTTTGGGCACGAAGAATGGTGCTGCATCCGCATCGGCGTACGCCAGGCGGGCCGCCCACTCTGATGAGCGCTTGTCATGCTCGATCAGCAGCATGAGCTCGCCGAAAACCTTGGATAGATTGCCGCGGTTTATCTCGTCGATGATGAAGACGTATGGCCGCTCTGCATCTAGCCGGGCCCGCTTGCAGAACCGGTAGAAGATGCCGTCCTTCAGCTCGAAGCCGCCGTCCTTGGTCGGCCGGTAGCCCTGAATGAAGTCCTCGTATCCATAGGACTGGTGGAACTGAACGACCTCCACCCGGGCGTCATCCTTTTGCCCCATGAGGGCGTAGGCGAGCCGCCGCGCGATGAAGGATTTCCCGACGCCCGGAGCGCCTTGAAGAACGAGATTCTTCTTGTCCTGCCAGATCGAAAGGATGCGTTCGAACTCGGCGCGTTCAATGAACAGGCCATCCATGGCCTCATCGATCGTGTAGGGCGACATGGGTACGGTCGCTTCGCTCTCGTCGGCGCCTTTGCCTGGCTGACTTTCGCCAAAGCGCTCCTGCCAGTACGGCTGAGTGAGAAACCAGTCGTAGTCCTGCGGAGCGTTGTCAAAGACAAAGGCGATCAACTGATCGGCGTACGCGCTCCCCGGCTGGACACGCCAGATCGTCTCCCTCTGCGTGAAGAAATACCATTCGCGGGAAACGAATGAGGGGTCCCAGTCGACGGTGACTCTGATGCCGTCACCCGCATTGGCTACAATCGTCCCAGCGGCCTTGATCCGCATCACCGAAGCCGTGGCCCCCTCAGGATTTGGGAACGGCAGATTGTGCTTTCGGGTGTAGGTGGCCTTGATCGCGATCCGGTCGCCCGGCTTCATTTCCTTGACGGTTTCGAGCGTTGGCCCGTCATCCCAGCCGTTTTCCCACACCCCATCGCGGATGAACCGCTCGGCGGCATCCTCATCCTTTGGCATAGCGCCAACAAGCCAAACTGGGCGGACTTCGGATGCTGCAGCCAGGCGGTCATACGCCGTCAGCAAAGCCTCCAGGTCGCGGTTCAGCGCCTCGTCGCTGGGAACGGCAACAGCCGGGTATTCGACGTAGGCGATGGTGCCGGTTTCATAGTTTTTTGGCCGGCTGTGATCGACCTTTAGGTCAATATCATTGGCCAGGGTGAAGCCCGCGCCTTCGAGTTCCGAAGCACTCTCCCGGTACTTCTGGGCTCGCTCCCGCATCGTATTTGCCGCGGCAGTCTGGCCAAGCTTGGCCACTAGCGCCGCTGAGCCCTGGTTGAGGGTTAGGTAGACTTTGGATAGGTCGCTGGCGACGAGGAGGACGGCATATAGCCCCTCCTGGGTGGTCGTTGTGACCTTGCGGTTCAGGAACGCGACCCAAGGAACTGTTGCCCAAACCCCCTTGCCTACACTCCATTCAACGACGATGTCTGGCCGCGCCTTCACGCAAGGTAGTGCGGCCAGACCGGCCTGGACGCGTCGGCCCAAGTCCCAAAGTACAGGGTCGGTCTTGAAGGGCGTTCGCCTCACCTGCCCAAACCGTTCGAGGAACTCCAAGAGTGACTGCTGGATCGGCGCTTTCTCAGCGCCTTCTTGACCGTCGTCCGCGCTCACTACGCTGCCCCCGCGCCGTCTTGATCGATCATTGAATCCCCCCGAACTGCGCCGGACGGGATGCTAGTTCAATGGCGACGCCAACGCCAAGGTTGAGGGCCGACCGGCCGCAGTCAGCCGTCACGCAGCGCCACCATCAGGGGGTACTGGCTATCTGTGATGGAGCGATACATCGCCCCGAAATATCGAGCCGGGCAACACCGGGCGGGTCCGGGGGCTCTAGACCCAATGCCAGAAGGGGCGGGGCCAATTGGCGCTGCGTGACCGTGCGCTTCCGTTGGGGCGTTCCACAATTCATCGAGCTCAAGCTGCCGATGCCCCGGGATGGGAGATTCCCAGGGGGCGACCAGGGGTGGCAGCAGCACATCATATTGAGCCCGCACTCTTTGAGTTGCCCCAACTGCGACAGGACTCGTTGTCCAGGGGGCAAGACGGTACCCGCCCCCGGGTGAAATTGCCCATGAGCACTCCGGGGGCGGGGGGCCAGAATGGCAGGGGCCAGGGGGCGATCCGGTGAAAATAGTTTCGCCCCCAACTATCTGAATTTGTTGCCTTTTTCTCTTGCTTGGCATATCGAAATCGGCGAGGAACCCGCCGTGCCCATAGCCCATCTCACCAAGCGCGTTGTGCAAGATATTCCTCACCCGGAAGCCGGGCAGGTCTTCTATTACGACGACCATTTGCGTGGGTTTGGGCTGCGCGTCGGACGCCGATCAAAGGCGTTCTTCTGCGAGGCGATGGTCAGCCGGCGGACGGTAAGGGTCACCATCGGCCGGTTCCCGGTATGCCGGCCAGAACATGCGCGGAGAGCTGCCTTAGGCCTGCTCGGTCAGATGGCGGAGGGGATCAATCCAAACGCCGCCCGCAAGGCCACGGCCGCGAAGTCCATCACGCTGAAGGAGGCCTTCGACGGCTTCTTCGCCGACAAGCCGAAGCTGTCACCGAACACCGTCCCAAACTATCGCCGGACCATCGACGTTTACCTGGCCGATTGGCAGCGCAGGCCAATCAGCGAGATCACCCGGCAGATGGTCATGGC
Organism: Moraxellaceae bacterium; assembly: GCA_030684415.1. Taxonomy (GTDB): domain Bacteria; phylum Pseudomonadota; class Gammaproteobacteria; order Pseudomonadales; family Moraxellaceae; genus UBA2031. The sequence continues at coordinate 4,366 of JAUXNL010000009.1, forward strand.
GCGCCATCGGAAGATCGGCGAGGAGCGTGGCGAGACCACCGCCAACAACGTGATGCGGCACCTGCGGTCGATCTACAATCACACCTCGGCCGTGGTGGGGGAGCTTCCTTCGAACCCAGTGGAAATCCTGTCGCAGGCGCGCGCCTGGACCTCCGAGACCCGCAGACGGACATCGATCGACGAGGCTGCACTTCCCCGCTGGTACCAGGCTGTCCTGGCCCAAGATGAGCGGGTTCGGGACTTCCTGTTGGTCGCTCTGTTCACCGGGATGCGTCGGTCGGAGATCGCCACTCTTCGCTGGGAGTTTGTCGACCTGGCCGGAGCCACCTTGACCGTGCCCCGGACCAAGAACGGCGACCCTCTGGTGCTGCCGCTATCGTCGTTTCTGCTGCGACTTCTTCGCTGCCGGCAGTTGGCCGCCTCGGCCTCGCCGTGGGTGTTTCCTAGTCCCGGGAAGAGCGGACACATCGAGGAACCGAAATCGGCGACGACCCGGGTGGCCGAGGCCTCCGGCGTCTCCTTCACGGTCCATGACCTGCGGCGGACCTTCATCACCATCGCCGAGAGCCAAGACATCCCGGCCTACACGCTCAAGCGACTCCTGAACCACCGAACTTCTGGCGATGTGACCGGCGGCTACATCGTCATCAGCACGGACCGCCTACGTGCGCCCGTGGAGAAAATAGCCGCCCGAATTGAAAGGCTCATCAATGCAAGTAGCGCGCAGTCCGACCGAGCGGCTTGAAGCACGAAAAGACGAGTATGAAGACCTACCGCCAAACCCGATCTACCGTGGATTTGTGGAAGTCTTGATCCTGGCGATTATCGACGCCTACCCTGGTACTACGAGCGTAGAACCCCATTCCAAACGTCGCTGGAAGCGCCTCAAGCAGGTGTTCGAGGGGCTCTTCGATGCCAAGCTCGGTGACCGGACACTGGCCTGCCGAGACCTGCCGGCGCTGTTAGCTTCGAAGGCCGATCGCCTTGCTGAGGAAGCGCATGCTGTAGCTTTGGAAATGCCCACTGCGGTCGTCTCAGAACGCCAGTCTGCCAGGCGCGCTGCTCCGCTAGGGCGCAAGCAACAGAACCGATGGGACCTAGACGCACAAGCAGAGCGGCTTCGAAAGGCAGCGCGTCTGGCAAACGGGAGGCTGCCGGAAAATGGCGACGAGGACGATCTGTCGGCCTACGCGCGATTTTATGGCTTAGGGGGCCTCCACCGTGAGGAGCTGGACTGGCTACACGCGCTCTATGACCTTGAAAAAATACTGGAGGAATGGGGCGTGAAGATGAGTGTCGACGTCCGAAAGCTGGGGCTAGCTACCCAGTGGGAAAAGTAGCGCAAAAAGCATCCCACCTGCGAACGCACATCGGCGGATATTTGAAAGGCTCCCCCCACTTTGGAGCAATTCATGCATCCCCTCCCCTTTCCGACACTGCTGAACGAGCGGCAGGTCGCGACCCTTCTGAATATCTCGGCATTCTGGCTGCAGCGCCAACGATGGCTCGGTGAAGGCCCTCCATACCTGCGGTATGGTCGGGCTATCCGATACGACATTGCAGCCTTAGCTGCCTGGCTTGACGCCCACCGCGTAGCCACTGCCGACGCGGAGGTCGCCCGATGAGCCCGGTGACCAACTTCCTCCAAACCCTCATCGACATGGCCAATCCATGCCGGCATGCGGTTCGACACCCGACCAACGGCTACCTCGCCAAGACCGGTCCGGTCACACCCCAAAAACTTGGCCTGCATTGCAGCGGCGGAGACAGCCTGTCCATCTACCCCCTCATCGGCGAGGCAACGTCGATTGGCGTCTTCGACCTCGACGACAAGACCGGGACCAACGGTGTCGGAAGCGCCTGGGGCGAAGCAGTTCGCATCGCCGACGAGCTAAAGCGGCGCGATGTCCGCAGCTTCGTCCTTGTGTCCGGCGGCGGCCAAGGCGCGCACGTTTGGGCGGTCTGGAAATCACCACAGAACGCCGCGCTGGTTCGCCGATTCATGGCTGACGTTCTCAGTACATGCGGCTTCAAAATTGGCACCGGCGGCGTCGGGGCCAAAGTCGTGGAGGTCTTTCCCAAACAGGACCGGGAGGGTGAGAAAGGTGGCAACTGCATTGCGCTCCCGTTCGGCAGACAATCACGCCCGCTGGACCCTGAAACTGGGAACCCGATTCCGTTGGACCAGTGGTCCGTGCCCGAGATTGGAGACCTGCTGAATTCTGACCTGGACCCGTCGCGCTACCCGCCGCCGCTACCTACCAGGGCACCTACCGCTGCTTCCGCGCCTGTGTCGTCAAAGGTCATTGCCGGCCTCCTGGCGGCCATCCCCGCCGACGACTACGCCGTGTGGATCAAGGTGGGTATGATCCTGAAGGCGTGGGCGGGCGACGAGGACGATGGATTGGAACGCTGGACCAAATGGTCTCAAGGGTCCGATGCCTTCGACAGCGACGAAGACTGCGAACGGAAATGGCGGACGTTTGAATCAGACGGACGGCTTGGTGTCGGCAGCCTTTTCCATATGGCCAAAGAGCATGGCTGGACGGCCGACGAGGACAAGGATGCAGAGGTCGATGAGCTAAATCAGCGATTCGGCATCCTGACCGCCGGCAATGCCACCCTGATCATCGAAAAGGACCCCGAGTTCGGCCGAGATGAACCGATATCGTTCCTGTCAGTGAGGACATTTCGTGACCGAGTGCGGGCCGAACCTAGTGTGCTCGCCTCGCGAACCAATGATCGGAAATCCAAGGGCGATGTCTGGATGGCTCACCCTAGAGCTTCTCACTACCACGCCGTGGATTTCGACCCGTCCAGCCCGCCGGGCGACAACGGCCGTCGCTGGAATATGTGGCGGGGCTTCAAAGTCATGCCCAGGCCCGGAGACTGGTCGAAGTTCCGAGCCTTCATTTACGAGGTCCTTGCGGACGGCGACGCTGAGCGCGGCGAGTGGATCATCAATTGGATGGCCCTGAGCGTCCAGCGACCTTCCGACCCCATCGGCACAGCACTAGTTCTGTCCGGGCCTCCGGGAATCGGAAAGGGCTTTTTCGCCAATCAATTCGGGCACCTCTGGCTTCCCCACATGATCGCTATCACTCAGCCCGAGCACGTGACCGGACGGTTCAACAGCTTCATGGTGGGGCGGCGGGTGATCTTCATTGACGAAGGCGTCTTTGGGGGCGACCGCTCCAAGGCGGGCACACTCAAAACCCGGATCACCGAGCCGTTCGTCATGCTCGAACGCAAGGGCGTCGACGCCATCAAGATGCCGAACCGGGCGGTTTATATAGTTGCTTCGAACGAGGAGGCGATCGTCCCGGCTGACCTCGGGGATCGGCGGTGGATGGTGTTGCAGGTCTCGACGATCAAGCGAGAAGACCATGCGTACTTTCGCGAGATCGCTGCGGAACTAGAGGCCGGCGGCTACGAGGCCATGCTCTACGATCTTCTGACGCATGACGTCTCGGCGGGACCTGATCCGCGGAAGATCTTGAAGGGACCCGAGCTCTTCGAGCAGATGATCCGTTCCGCCAACCCCTATGTGCGTTATCTTCACGGGCTACTCGAATGCGGCCGGCTTCCGCACTATGAATCTGGAGCGCCCAACACCACCTGCATCGCCGCTTTGTGGGACGAGTTTCGCACCAAGCAAGGTCGGCCGACTCATACAAACGATAGTCAACTCGCCAAGACCCTTAAGAAGGCCATCGGCGTACGCTCGCTAGGGCAGGTCGGCCGCTTTGCTGGTCCGGGGGGCGCAGCGGAGCGATCGACCAACTACCAGTTTCCGCCGCTGGCGATTGCTCGTCGGGCTTTCGAAGGTCATGTCGGGATGGTCGTGCAATGGGAGAACGACCTTTCCGAATGGCAGGCAGACTCCGACATGAGCGTGATTGGCGACGACGCGTAGACGACACACGCGGCGACCTGCAGGCCTGCAAGGGGCACTGGCCAAACACCCTGGCCGGTGCCCCTTGGTTTTGGTGGTGCGCTATTGAACCTCATGTTTTTCAGGAATTGGTTAGTATGCCTTGCTCGCCTGCAGCTCTCAGCCACCCCGACAATTTGACTTGATGCTCAAGCCTCGAGCACCGGCAGAAATGTCGACGCCGACGACCCGGTTCATGCTGCTCAGGCGAATCGGACCCTCAGCGACGGCCGGCAGTGTGGATGGGCATCACGACCGGGCCGCCGGGCTAGAACACCCCCGTGCTGACCGCCGCTAAAGGCCCACCAGGCCCCTCGCCGCAGGTGCCGGCTACCCCAACCACCCCAGGCCATGCCCGCCCGCCCTGCGGCAAGCCTGGCGTTCCGGGGTCTGTTTTCGGGCGATGCGGGCATCGCGGGCCAAATCGAGCCTCCGGGGCGGCTCTCGACCGCTACCCAGCGTGTTGCATCAGACCCGCCAAGGGGGCACGAAACCAACGTCAGCAACAACCCGCAGCGAGCCGCTGTGGACGGCGCGCCGGTGGGGCGCCAACCTGACGAGCCAATCGCCCATCCGCCCGAGACCCGTTCCGCCCACATGCCTACGTTTTTCGAATTCTTTGCGGGCGGCGGGATGGCGCGGGCCGGCCTGGGCGAAGAGTGGACCTGTCTGTTCGCCAACGACTTCGACTCCCGCAAGGGTCAAACCTATGAGGCCAACTGGGGTAGCGGGGGCGAGCTCGCCATCGGCGATATCCGCCTGCTCAGCACCGGCCAAATGCCGGGCCACCCCGACTTGGTCTGGGGGTCCTTCCCCTGCCAGGACCTCTCACTGGCGGGTAACGGGGCCGGCCTGAAGGGCGAGCGGTCCGGCACCTTCTATCCCTTTTGGGGAATCGTCGAAGGCCTGATCCGCGAGGGCCGTGGTCCGCGCGTGGTCGCCGTCGAAAACGTGTGCGGCACCTTGACCTCGCACCAGGGCCGGGACTTTCAAGCCATCTGCCGGACCTTTGCTGAAGCCGGATACCGGTTCGGCGCGCTGGTGATCAACGCCGACCTCTTCGTTCCGCAGTCTAGGCCTCGCCTGTTCGTTATCGGCGTCCACGGCGACGTAGATATCCCGCCCGCACTCATGGCTGCTGGACCGACGGCACCTTTCCATACTTCGGCGCTTCGCAGGGCCGTGGAAGGCCTTCCAGGCGGCGTGCGCCGCGATCTGGTCTGGTGGTCGCTTCCAACCCCGGAGAAGCGCGCTGCGGCATTCGCCGACCTGATTGAAGACGATCCAGACAGCGTCTCCTGGCACACCCAGGCCGAGACCAAAAAGTTGCTCGACATGATGTCGCCGTTGAACCTAGCCAAGGTCGAGGAAGCGCGGCGGGAGGGGCGAAAGATCGTCGGCACGGTCTACAAGCGGACACGGCCAGATGGAGCGAGGGGCAAGGCCCAGAGGGCCGAGGTGCGGTTCGATGATGTGGCGGGCTGTTTGCGCACGCCGGCCGGCGGATCAAGCCGTCAGGTGATCCTGGTGGTCGAGGGCAACCGCGTTCGCTCCCGGCTGATTTCCGCCCGAGAAACAGCGCGGCTGATGGGTCTGGCGGACGACTACGTTCTGCCGGCCCGCTACAACGAGGCCTATCACCTTACTGGCGATGGGGTCGCCGTCCCGGTCGTCCGGCACCTCGCCCAGCACATCTTCGAGCCCCTCCTCGGCGCCGCTCAAGCCAAGCAGCAGGCTGCGTGAGCCGACCGTGTCAGACCCAGCGAAACGACCAGACGACGTCAACGTCCCGCCCTTCGAGACCGAAGACCTGCGCACCAATCTGGCGGCCTTCTTGGACAGCCTGGTTCAAGACCCGTCGGGCGAGACGGTGCGGGTCGGCAACTACCGCTGGGGCGTCTACGCCTTCTTCGACTACGACGGCGAGCCGATTTATGTCGGCCAGACCAACGAGATGCTGCGAAGCCGCATCCGCCGACACCTGACCAATCAACGCACGGACGCCGTGGCCATGTCGGTGCTGGACCCGTTCGAGGTCTACGAGATCGAGGTCTGGCCGCTGCCAGAGTTCCAGAACACCCCGGGCAAGGATGCGGACGCCAAGCACCATCTCGACGCTCTTGAGCGGCTGATCACGGACCAGTCGGTCGAGCGGTCGAAGTTCAAGGCGATCCTGAACGAGAAAGACCCTCCCCCCGGAACGACCGCGGTGACGGCCCCCGCCTCGTGTCGGGGGCGGATTGTTTCGCCGCGCGTGTTCGAGCTGCGCTCTCACCCTGACTTCCGCATCGCCCGGCGCGCCTTGATCATCTCGCGGCTGGCCCAGGTCATTTCTGAGCGGAAGGTCCAGGGCGGCCTACGCCGGGTATTGCAGACCCAGGCGAAGCGGCTGCAGTGGCTCGCTGAGCGGCGATACGAGGCGCTAGGGGGCGCGGCTTCGGTCGCGGTTGAGCAGGACGGCGATGCTTAGACCGCCTGCGCCGGGCGAAGTCGGCGTGGCTTGCGCGTCAGGATCGGCGACCCGTTTCGGGCAAATAGGCCTTCGGCGACGCCCGGCACGATGACAAACTCTAAAACCTGGGCCCGCCCCCATAAACCAGCCAAACTGAGCCACTCAGAAGGCCGCCTAGGCCCGTCGCAGCGTTGGCCGGCACAGCAGCGCCCCGCACCGGCGCGCGGCCGCCCACGGAGAGATTCTACCTTCTAAGCATAACCTGGACAGCGCGCGTCTGATGGCTTCGCGCGATGTGGGCTCAAGTCGCTCAACGGCTGTTGTCGGACGCCCGTTTTGGATTCTAAGCGGCAATTCTGGATGTCTGTTTCCCGGAATGCACTCTAGGCGCGGATGATACCCGTCAACTTCGCTTCTGAGCCTGGGTCATCTTTGTGCCGCACAGCCTACCGAGGTGCGCGCTTTGCAACACCCACCAAGAACAGCTCCAGCTCGACGTCCGTAGCGTTTCTCACGAACGACCGGCGATAGACGATGCGGCTCCCGCTCCTTGCCAGCGTCACGACGTTGAATCCTTCCTCAAACACGTAGCGGCAAAGCACCTCCCCAACCTCCGGGTCGGTCCGCATGATCGCGACCCTCGCGGCAATGAGCCTAGCCTCAGCTGGGTCGTAAGTCGGCTTTGGCAATCTACTTCTCCAGCACCGCCAACACTGGGCAATGGTCGCTCAGGCGCTCGCCCGGATAGCGAACCTCATCAAAGCCCCGAAGGTCCTCGGCCGCGCGCTTGTCGAGCACAACGTAGTCGATGAAGTCGCTGTAGCGCGGATCACAGGCCGCGCTGCGGTTGCCTGACGCTAGGGATAGGTCGGAGTTTGCGGGAGAACTGTCGTCGAGTTCGAGCCAAGCGACATCGTCGGTCTTCACGAAGCGCCGATTGAAATCACCCACGACGGCAAAGCGAACGCGCTCTGCTGCCCGGGCGTCAATCCAACCCTCCAGAACCGGAACCTGGCTGAAGAAGACTGGACAAGCCTCGTTGCTGGAGCCGCTGGAGCAGCCCGACTTCAGATGCACTGACAGCAACCGGATGGTCTTGCCGCCCCTGGGTGAGAGCGTGATGTCGACGCCGCTCCGAAGATCGCCGTCACCAACCTGCAAGGCGGTGAAGTCGGGGTGGCGTTTGAACGGCTGTCCCTTTCGGATCGCAAAGCCAGTGCGCTGGGGCCCGATGATCAGTCCTTCTTTGCCCCGGCAGGGACCGGATCGAACGCCCGTTCGCGCCTCAATCACGATGTCATAGCGGGCAGGGGGGAACACGCGCTGGGCCGCAGCGATACTCTCCACCTCTTGGAATGCGACGACGTCCGCATCGAGCGTCTCAGCGAACGCCTGCATCGCCTCGTAGTCGGCCTGCGACCTTGGCCGACAGCCCATGCCGTCACGCTCGGCCAGGTGCTCCATGTTCCAACTGACGATCCGAAGTTCGCCAGGTCGGGGGTGGGAAGCGGAGAGAGGCTGGGCCGCGCAGCCAGCCAGCGTCAGAGCGCAAACAAGAACAACGGCGCGAAGCATCGGCGTGGCCCACCAGTCATTGAGGGAGGCGACCCTTCACTGGGCCATGACGACCACGATGCCGCTGAAGAGGGCGATCAGCAAGACGACCATGATGCAACGGCCAACGATCGCCTTGGGCGTCATCCTTGAGCGGTGAACGCGGTCCAGCTCTTCAGGGTCGATGCCAAGGGTCATTCACAGGCCACGCCGTCGCTGTCGCGATCAAGCGCCGGCCGATAGCCTGGTCGGCCGCGGTAGAGGGGTGCAGCGCCAGCGGCGCGGGCAGAGGCGCAGTTGGGGAAGTAGACGCCGCCGCCGCTTGTAGCGCCTCGGGCCGGAGCCGATCGCTGAGCCGGCGAACCGCCCACCTTGGGGCGGTGGCAGTGATACTCACCGGTCTTGCGGTTGGTGTGACAGCCGCTGGCGTCGGTGCCGCCGCCATGGGCAAGCACCGGTGTGGACAGGACCCATAGCACTACAATTGCCGCGCCGGTTCTGAGGAGCATCGCGGACCCTCGACGATACCAGAACGATAGCCCTCAGCATCCGCCACCTCAAGTGCAGTCGCCGGCACTTGCCCGCTCGTACATTCGCGACCTCGTTTTGGCCTGCCTTAGGCGCTGGCGAGGAACCGGCGAAGCCAGATCGCCACGCGCTCACGGTCATCGTCGCCAGCGAGCGAGGCGATCGCAGCGTCGGCAAGTTCAGCGTCAAGACGCGTACCCTTGCGGCTCTCGATGAGCGCGCCGGTATAGTCGGCCGTGAACTCCGGGTGGGCCTGTAGTGAGATGGCGCGACGCTCTGGGTATGCCATCATTGCAAAGGGCGTGAAGTCGCTTCTCGCGACCACTTCCGCGCCAGGCGGTAGGCTGACCACCTGGTCTTGATGGGATGCCGAAAGGCGCACAGGCGCAGAGCTGTCCATCCAGGGAAAACTGCGAACCACCTCGTACGTATGGAGACCGATGCCCCAGCCCTTGGGAGACTTGATCACCTGGCCTCCGAAGGCGTCCGCCATGACCTGGTGGCCAAAACAGATGCCAACCATCGGCGCCTGCCCGGAGACCTTGCGCAGAAACGCCTTCAGCTCTGCAATCCACGGGTCAGGATCGTAGACACCAGCCGCCGAGCCGGTGACTAGCCAGGCGTCACATTCTCCAGAAGTTCCGGGCAGGACGCCGCGTTGCACGTCGTAAACTCGCGCGCGGAAGGCTGGCCCAAGCACGCGCCGCATCATGTCGCTGTAGCTGGGATAGCGAGTAGCGAGATCGGCTGGCGGTCCGCCGGTTTCGAGGATTCCGAGGTTCATAGGGACGTTATGGCTGAGCCGAACAGGTGCAGGCTAGGCACTGGCGAGCGGCAAGTGTTGCTCGATGGGGTAAGTCGCATCCAGCCATGACTTTACGGCCGCTGTGGACGCGAGGTTGAGGCGCGTGATCATGAGGTCTGCAACATCGCTGCCGGCGCAGACAACGATCTCCTGCCGCGGCGCCAAAGCGGAGAGCGGTCACGGTCGCGCGAGTCGCCATGTTCCATCTTTGTTCTCACCCCGCCGACGACTACGGTGCCCCGCGATGAAGGAGGAGGGCCCATGGAGAACCGAACGTCAGACACGCCGGTGCGGAGGGTCGCACTTGGCGACCTGAGTCCAGAGCACCGGCGCGTGATTGAACAAACTGCGCTTGAAGAGATTGCGCAGTTCAGGGCCGACGGAGATCCGGCGGCCATTGAACGGCTTGCCGCAGCCGGGCGCCTACAGGATTGGCCAACCGACGAGGGGAGGATCCTGGCGAACCTTGTCTCTGACGCACAGGTCGCTATCGCCGAACGCCTTCGACAGGCCAGGGCGATCCTCTCCTTGTTCGGTGGGCTGGGCCGGGCCCACAAGCTCGCGGTGCGCGAGGTCGCCGGACGTCCGGATATGGCCGGCTGACCCATGGCGGCTAGACATCAGTTCCTTGGCCCCTCGCTGGGTGAGCTTGGGCGGCTGGTCCTGCGCTGCACGAAGTGTGACTACGAGGTCAGCATGTCGGCTGCGGTGGCGATCAGGCGCTTCGGGCGGGGTGCGACGCCGCACGGTATCCGCCTGCGGTCGCGCTGCTCGGTCTGCGACAGGACCGACCATATCACCGTCACCATCCGGTAGCGGCCGGCGCTTGTCCGCGCGTGACCTGCATGATCTGCTTGCAGGCCGCTTCACCCGGTCAAGGACGCCTCCGATGTGCAACCTCTACCGCATGCGGACCGGAGCCGCCGACATCCTCGCCGCCAGCCGCGCCATGTCGGCCGACGTCGGCAATCTGGAGCCCCGCGACATCTATCCCGACTACGCCGCGCCGATCGTCCGCAACAGCGCCGAAGGGCGCGAACTGGTGCTGGCGCGCTGGGGCCTACCCTCCTCGAGCCAGGCGCTGTTCAGCGCCGCAAGCAAGCGGGCCGACGGGCTTCGCAAGAAGGGCAAGGTGATCGACGACGACGCATTCAAGGACCTGCTGAAGATGGAGCCGGACCGCGGGACGACCAATGTGCGCAACACCGCCTCCCGTCACTGGCTCCGCTGGCTGGAGCCGGCCAATCGCTGCCTGGTCCCGCTCACCGCGTTCAGCGAGCCCGACCAGGTCGGCGGCTCCCTCAAGCCGGTCTGATTCGCCCTGGCGCAGGATCAGCCGCTCGCCTTTTTCGCCGGCGTCGAGGTCCGGGACTGGACCTGCGTCCGCAAGATCAGGGACGGCCTGGAGACCTGCAACCTGTTCGGCTTCCTGACCACCGACGCCAACGCCGAGGTTGCGGAGTTTCACAGCAAGGCGATGCCGGTGATCTTGTCCACCGAGGAGGAGCGAGATGTCTGGATGCGCGCGCCCTGGAGCGAGGCGAAAGCGCTGCAGCGGCCCTTGCCGGATGGGGTGCTCACAGTCTTGACCCCCGCCGGGCATGGCTTGGGAGGGTGACGGCAGCTCTGCGGCAGAAGCTATCGTTAGAAACGCAGCGGCGAGGCGAGTCCGGTCCCGACTCATCGCCGACGTTCGGAAGCTCCGATCTGCGGAAGCGAGCCGAGGAAACCCGAAGAGGCTGTCCAAGTGTTCCCCGTTTGCGAGATCGGAAAAGGCCAGATTCCCTTTTGGATGGAAAGCCGTGTATCTCGGATCGCGTAGCGGATGCGGCCGGGGCCTCAGGGAGCAGGATAGTTGAAGCGAAGCATGGCGGCGCTGGTGATCGGCAATGGCGCCTACCCGGACGGTGACGATCTCGCTAACCCACTGAACGATGCGACGGACCTTGGAGCGAAGCTGAACGGCTACGGCTTCGAGGTCATTGTGGCCCTCGACTGCACGGCCAAGGAGATGGAGAAGCAGCTCAAGGCCTTTCGGAAGTTGCTCGAAGCCCATGAGGTGGGGCTCTTCTTTTTCGCTGGCCACGGCATGCAGATCGAGGGGAGCAACTACCTACTCGCGCTCGATACCGACATGGACAGCGAGACCGACGCCAAACACAGCTCGCTGTCCCTCGACAAGGTTGTCGACGTGATGGCGAAGTCTCAAGCCTCAACGAAGATCATCATCCTCGACGCCTGCCGGAACAACCCGTGGGAACGAGCTTGGCATCGTGGGCCGGGCACTCGAGGCTTGGCCTCAGTCTACGCGCCGAAGGGCACGATCATCGGGTTCGCGACGTCGCCTGGCGAGGTGGCGTCGGACGGTACGGGCCGAAACGGAACCTACACCGAAGCCCTCCTGCAGCACATAGAGACGCGCGATTGCTCAATCGAGACGATGTTCAAACGGGTGCGGAACACCGTTGCGGCGGCCACCAAGGGCAAGCAAACCTCTTGGGAGCACACATCGCTGTCGGGCGAATTCTACTTCAACATGAGCCTCGGCAACCTCATCGAGGAGTACGATGGCACGGCCTTGGCCGATAGCCTGTTCGTCATCGACCCGGCGAAGAAGTCGCACCAAGTCATCCAGGGACTCAAGACATACGACTGGTACCGGCAAAATCCCGCTGTCGGGCTCCTGGACGCCGCTGCGGTCAACAAGATGGCGAAGGACAACCTGTTCGTGGTCGGGCGCAACCTCTACCAAGCCGCCTGTGGGGCCTCGAATTCCGCCGCCTACTTCGTGGAAAACTTCATGACGGCGACCCATGGGTTCAACGCTGAGAAGCGGAAAGCCATCCTCGACGGCATGCTCTTCGAGGTCTTCTTCAACTCGAAGGGCGAGCTGAGAACCTCGATCAAGGGCAGGTACTTCGACACCACGTTCGACCTGCAGCGATATAGCCAGCTTCAGGACAGCTTCGACTTCATCGCCGAGTCCCTGACTGCAGCCGGGGGGGACTTCTACGCCGTGCCGGGCAAGGGCCACGAGGTCGCCGTGACGGTCTCAACCAAAAAGGGCAAGGAAGGCGTTGTCGTCGAGGCGATCTATCTCGGCGGCGCGGACGTCTTACGGTCGAAAGCGGACGCCTGGGACTTCGTGGACGGCGCCAAGCGCCACAGTGAGATCGATCCGGAAACCCTGAACGAACGGCTCATCAAGGAGCTCGTCGTCCCCGCCCGGTCCCTGAAGATCACCTATACGCCTGGAGCGGCAGCAAACGAGGAGACACTTCTCATTCCGCGCGGCTGGACGGTCCGGAAGGGACAGCTCGACGATCTGATTTCCATCTAGGCCTACCCAGGGGAGAGGATATGCCGACGTGATCACAGCCCGCAATGAGGTTGTGCCGCCTGATGTCCCCGCCTTGCGCGAGTCGTCCGGAGGCAGATCGTGGAGTGGCAATGGGGTGGCTACCGAAGCAGTGGCGCTGGTGGGCCGAATGAGTATCCTGCCATGCGCATCATGGGGCTGAACGTTGGCGACCTCCCAAGAATTGATCCTCCGCCTCAGCGACATTCGGACCACCGCGGGCAATGAGGCCGATGTCCGCTTCAAAGTCATCGACGATGTCCTCACTCATCTTCTTGGATGGGAGAAAACCGACTTCGAGCATGAGGAACGGGTGTCGGAGGACGGGAAGGACTTCTTCCTCGACTATCTCATCACCACTGCACAGACCTCACTTCTTGTGGAGGCGAAGCGTCTCCAGATCGATTTCTCCCGAGTGCCAACAGGCCGCGCTCCGCTCAAGGGCTCCTGGCTGAAGGGCGACCTTAAGAAAGCGGTCAACCAAGCGCGAGACTATGGCCGTAAACGAGGGGTGGGCTTTTGCGCGGTCACCAACGGTGACGCGTGGATCATCTTCCCGATCAACCGGCGGGATCTGGTTAGTTTTGAGGATACCTATGCAATCGCGTTCTCAGACGCCGGGATCGCGCTTGAGACTGATTTCGATGACTTTAAGTCGCTGCTTTCCCGGGAAGCTGTAATCGACGGCAGCCTCGAACAAGCCCTGCTCGGAGGCGACAGCAATCAAACGGACAACCGGCGCCTCAATCGAATCTATGATAGCTCCTTCTCGAAAATCAATCGGACCACGATGTTCTCCTCAATCGAGGATGAGATCGTCACGGCCTTTGCAGAGGAGCTGGTGGCGAAGAACCCCGAGCTTCTCCAAAAGGCGTATGTAGAAACCGCTGACCGCATCAAGTTCGATGAGCGGGTCAAGATGGCCGTGCTACGCCGGGAGCAGGTAATCAACACGCGCCCCATGCGGCCTGTGGGGCGCACCGGCGTAACTCCCGCAGCAGCAAGGGTCATCAGTACCCAAGTAAAAAATCAATCTGTCGCCCTACTGACCCTGGGGCTTGTCGGTGCGGGAAAGACAACGTTCCTGAACTACGTCGCCAACGTCAGCGGCAACAGATATTTCGATCAAGAGAAACCGAAACCAAGTGCGCACTGGCTCTATATCGATTTTCGATCCTACTCGAAATCGGTAAGCCCTCGGGACTTCATCTACGAGGCTCTGTTTGAGTACATCGGAGATAACCCCACGCTGGGTGATTACGAGAAGACAATCAAAAATGCCTATGAGGGCGAAATCGCCGCGCTTACTCGCGGGCCTCTCGCCGTGATGAAGGGAAATCAGCAAGCGATTGATGCCAAGATTGCTGAGCTGCTCCTGAAGGAATACGAGGAGAAGGTGCCCTATGTGCGCCGTATCCTCTCCCATGCATCGAAAACTACGCCGCTCTTCCTGGTTATCGACAACGTCGACCAGATTGAAGAAGGCAGCATCCAAGAGGGCATTTTCCTTGAGGCGATTGCTGTTGCGAGGGAGGGTGGCCTCAACCTCGTGCTTGCCATGCGGGACGCCACCTACGTCAAGAACCGTTCGTCCGCTGTCTTCGACGCCTTCACCTTCGACGCGATCTACATTGATCCGCCTCACATTCAGTCGGTGCTGTCGAAACGCTTTGCGATTGCTGAGCATCTCCTCAGAGGAAAGTCGTTCGACCTCGTAACTGACGGGGGGGCGAAGGTTACGATTACAGACGCTTCGCGGGTTGTGCAGATGCTCAGCGCTAGCGTTTTGGGCACTGAAGTCGGAAATTTGATCGAGGTGTCAGCGACCGGGGACGTCCGCCTTGCGTTGCAGATGACGAAACAGTTTCTCCAGTTTGGATATTCCACTTCTTACCGGGCGTTCCAGGCGTTCGAGCGCACCGGCACCTATCGCTTCCCGATCCATGAGGCCGTGAGGGCAATCATGTTCGGCAACCAATCGATCTATCGGGACGAGTTCTCGCCCTTCCTCAACCCCTTTGACGCGAAGACCGGGCGGTCAGAAAGCCAGTTCCTCCGCCTTTACATCATGAGCGCATTGGTTAGTGCCGCTTCGACGAAGACCTTTCAGGGCTTGGAGGCTGGAGAGATTGTCTCGAGCCTTGAAAAAATGGGGTTCAGCCAACGGATCACCAATAAAGTGATTGCCGACCTAATCGCGGGGCGGTTGTGCTTCTCGCGTTCTCACCAAGAATACACTTTGGAGAGTGTTCTGGTCCCCAGTCGCCTGTGCGGTTACATCGTTCGCGACCTGATTGGAAAGATGATATTCCTAGAGAACGCCCTATTCGATACGTTCATTTATGATGATATCGTCTGGGATTCGATCAAGAAAAAGATGAAGACTGTGTATAGAGATACCAATCCGGTATCAAAGTTCAAATTGCGTAAAGAGATTGCTTCCTTGTTTTTTGACTGGGTGGAGCAAGAAGCGCAGAAGCTTTGCGTTGAAGCGGCAAAGCGGAACTTGGGCCCATTCTGGACAAGCAACCCGATTTCGCGCCTCCGCGTTGATTTCAACGCCGAGCTTGAGAGAGCTCTTCGTTCGGCGGTTGCGAACTACGGTACGGATCGGGAGAAGGAACTTATGGGGCTGCCGCTGTTCCGTGACCCACATTATACGGCGAAGCGGGCTGGCAAGTGACCCCATGACCGCAGCGACAGCAAAGACCGCAGCCTAAGTACAGGATTTTGCTTCAGGGGGGGTGCCCGGCTCCGAACGTAGGCGGCTGCAGTAGCCCTTCTGCTAAGCTCGGAAAAGCTGCTAGCCGCCAAGTCACGAAAGTCCGCTTCTGATGCCGTGGACGGCTCCCCATCACTCGCCGCAGCATAGGGCTCGGCAAAGATGGAGGTGCGCCATGGAAGGAGTGGTCACGGTGGGATTGGACATCGCCAAGTCGGTGTTTCAGGTCCACGGAGTCGATGCGGCCGGACAAGTGGTCGTGCAGCGCAAGCTTACGCGAGCGAAGCTGATCCCGTTCTTCGAGAAGCTGCCGCCTTGCCTGGTAGGGATCGAAGCCTGCGCCACGGCGCATCACTGGGGGCGTCGGCTAACCGAGCTGGGCCACCAGGTGAAGCTGATGCCGCCCTCGTACGTGAAGCCGTACCTGAAGCGGCAGAAGAACGACGCGGCCGATGCGGAGGCGATCTGTGAGGCCGTGACCCGGCCGACCATGCGCTTTGTCGAGGTGAAGGGCCCCGAGCAGCAGAGCGTTCTTGTGATCCATCGGACCCGGATGACCTTGATGCGACACAGGATCGAGCTGTCCAACACGATCAGGGCGCATATGGCCGAGTTTGGTCTGGTGGCGCCGATCGGTCGGATCGGGCTGCAGGGCCTGGTCGGGATCATCCGCGACGCGGCCGACGAGCGTGTGCCGGAGCACGCCAGGATCTGCCTGAAGCTGCTGGCCGACCAACTGGATCTGGTCAACCGCCAGGCGCTCGAGACCGACCGGCTAATCCTGGCGAGCGCTCGCGCGACTGAAGTTGGCCGCCGGCTGATGGCCGTACCCGGCGTCGGACCGGTGTTGGCCAGCGCGATGGTCGCCAGCGTGCCCGATCCTCATGCCTTCCGATCTGGCCGCAACCTTTCGGCCTGGATCGGCCTCGTACCTAAACAGAACTCGAGCGGCGGTAAGGAGCGGCTCGGCGGCATCACCAAACAGGGCAACAGATACCTGCGCCAGTTGCTTGTTGTCGGCGCGCTCGCCGTCATCCGCTACGCCGAACGACACGGGTCGAGGCGACCCTGGCTCGTGCAGCTGATGGCGCGGCGAACCACGAAGGTCGCGGCGGTGGCGCTCGCCAACAAGACCGCCCGGATGATGTGGGCCATCATGACCAGCGGCCAGGCTTATCGAGAGCCGGAGTTGCGGACCGCGTAGAAAGATCCGGCGCCGCTGCGCCGGCCAGGTTTGGGAAGGGCGACGAAGGAGTGATGTGATCCGGTCGAACCGGGAAGCGGGAAAACCCAGCGCGCCAGAGGGCCTTGAGCCCGTGCTTTTGGTCGGGACCCAGCTTCGCGGAGGGCATCATGGCCAGCGGCCCATGCGCCGCACCAACAGGTCGAAGACATGGCCGCACCGACCAGCTGTCACAGAACTCTCAGATCAACCTTGCCAACGGGGAGCCGTCCAGACATGGCGCACAGTGGCTTGCCTTGATCACCTCGAAGGCAGCTACCCAGAGGGAAACGGCATTCTGCCAGACTTGGTGAGACCGCCCGATTGTAGAGGGCCGAATTGCCGAGCGGAGGGAATAACCCCCGGCGGGGCCACCAGGCCACTTTGCCGGAGCGGCCTTCATCAGATGGGCTGGAATGTCACCACCGGCCAGGGCGTTATATTGTTGAATTTATTGAAGAAGGTGGTGCCGCTTAGGTGACTCGAACACCTGACCCCATCATTACGAATGATGTGCTCTACCAGCTGAGCTAAAGCGGCCTCTTACCCTACTATTACCCTACTAATTCAACCGTCTCCGGCCCAACCAGTTGTGAACACACAGCAATTTCGCGGAAGACCGCTAATTACGAATGCGGTGCTCTACCGGCTGAGCTAAAGCGGCCCTTTGTGAGAAGGCGTCCCGGAAGGGAGGCCTATTTAGCGGGGCGGGCAGCGCTTGCCAAGCGTCGACGTCGCGGAGTCGGCGGGCGCGGCGCCGGGTCGTCGGCGGGCGGTCTCGGACTGTCGGGCACGCCGGGGTCGTCCGGGATCGGCATCACGGCCGCGTCGCCCTCCGCGGCGCGCACGAACGGCGTCGATTCGATGTAGGCGGCCGGCAGTTCGGGCAGGTCGCTGAGCCCGCGCTCGCGGCGCTCGAAGCGTGGATGGATCAGCTCGCCGGTCTCGCCATAGGTCGCCACCAGCCGGGTCCAGTCCTCGGGACGGTAGGCGAAGGCGCGGCCCTCGGGATCGAGGTCGGACCAGTCCGGCTCCTGCGGCGCGGCGCCGCCCCGGGCGATCCAGGCCCGGGCCTCGTCGACGGCGCCTGCGGCATTGGCGGCGCGGGCCTGCAGCCCGGCCAGCCGCTGGGTCAGGGGCTCGGCCTCGAGCGTGCGGGCCGCCTCGCGGGCGACGCCTACCTCGCCGGCGATCAGCGCCTGCTCGACCTTGAGGATGCGGCTCTCGCGCGCCTCGGCGTTGAGCGCCGCCAGGCCAGCCAGCCGCTTGGCGCGCTCGCGCGGGGTCTCGTCGGTGCGCAGGTCGCGATAGGCCAGCCACAGGGCCGGATGCGGCCGGCCCTTCCAGGCGCCCTCGATCAGCCCGGCGGCCCGGGTGGCCTTGCCGTCGGCGACCAGCAGCCGGGCGGCCATCACGACACCGGGGGCGAAATCGGGTTTCAGCTTCGCCGACTGCAGCGCGAAATCGAGGGCCTGGGCCCGGAGCCGCTCCTGCGGGTCGGACTCGAAGCTGGCGGCGGAGGCGGCGAGCAGGGCGGCGCGGGTGCGGTCGGCGACGATCGGCGAGACGATCTTGCGCTCCTGGGCCCCGGTGACGAGGTCCAGAGCCGCGGCCCAGTCACCCGCTTCCAGTCGCGCCTCAAGCAGGGCGCGCCAGGCCCAGCGCGCCGTCTTGGCCAGACCATAGGCGCTCTGGGCGTGGCGGATGGCGGCGGCGCGATCGCCCTCGGTCTGGGCGGCCTGCATCAGGCCCTTGAGGCCGGCCAGCCGCATGTCCGGAAAGCCGAGCATGGCGGAGTAGGCGGCCTTGGCGGCGGGCAGGTCGCCGGCCGCCTCCGCCGCCTGCGCGGCCAGCACCCGGACCAGGGCCGGGGCGTCATCGGCCAGTTCGGCGGACTTCTGCGCCAGGCGGCGCGCCTCCGAACCATCCCCTGCGGCGGCGGCGAGGAACCCCCGCGCCAGCGCCTCCTGCCCCTGTTTGCGACGCGACTCGACGCGAGCCCGGGCGGCGCGTTGCGGCGCCTCGAGAATCCACTTCAGGACATTCCAGAAGATCGTCGCCAGCAGCGACACGAACAGCACCAGCAGCGCGGCGCCGGCGGCGGTCATGTCAACCTGCCAGCCGAACCACAGCAGTCGGGCCGAGCCGGCGTCGCCGCCCAGCGCCAGGGTCGCGACGGCGAAGGCCGCGACGAGGAAGAGGACCGTGGCGACCCGGATCATGGCTGCTCCCGGCTGACGTCCACCAGGTCGCTGATGGCGCGGGAACGGACCGCCGCCACCTGGCGGTCGACGGCGACACGCTGCAGCGCGCGGGACTGCCAGGGCGCCATGGCTTGCGCCGCCGTCGGCGGCAGGTCGCGCAGCAGGGTCAGGGCGCCGGCGATGTCGCCCTCGGCCACGGCCGCGTCGGCCCGCGCCAGAACGGCGTCGGGCGCGTCGCCCGTGGTCGTTCCCACCTGCCGGATGGTGACGATGGAGGACAGGGCGTGCCGCAGCCTCGCCAGGAAACCGCCCGCCTCGCCCGGATCGCGGGCGGCGATGGAGGCCTTGGCGGCGGCAGTGTCGAACTCGGCGGCCAGAGCCGCCCGGCTGGGCGCGCCGCCCTCGGCGAACGGTTTCAGGGCGCGAACCTCGGCCGACAGCGGCATCAGCCGCTCCAGCGCCGCCAACTCGGCGTCGAAGGGACCAGAGCCTTGCGTCGCCTCGGCCAGCGAGGCGGCGGCGAGGGCGGCCGCGGCGGCGTTGACCGTGCGGGTCTGGCCCGCCTCCAGCGCGGCGACCCGCGCCTGCAGGGCGGTGATCTCGGCGGACGGTTCGAGCGGAGCGGACTCGTCCGGCGGCGGCGGCGCGGCGGGACGGGTCAGGCCCAGGTCGGGCAACGCCAGGACCGGCTGAACGCCGGACGCGGGATCGGCGGGCGCGGCGCCCGATATCCTCGGCCACAACCGGGCGCCGGCGACGCCGACGGCGAAAACCACCACGACCAGCGCCAGCACCGCCCAGAAGGCGACGCCGAAGGCGCGGCGGCGGCCATAGCGGGCCGGGTCGGTCGGCGGGGTCAGCTCGGCGGGATCCGGCGCGGTGGTCATGGTCTGGTTTTCACAGCCCCCTTGGCGGTGGTCGGAGCGATTCCGGACCGGCCTCTGGCGATCAGATTAAGCAGCGCCGCCTCGATCGGAAACGGCGCACTGACGACTTCACGCACTTTCGCACGCGCCAGCGGTTTGGCCACGGCCGGCGACTGGCACAATAGCCGCAGATGAGCAGTGTCTCGCTTGCGCAGCGCCAGGCTCAGCGCCTTCGCCGCCCGGGGGGACTGGACCAGCACCACGTCGATGTCGGCGAGGCCATCAAGGAAGGCCGGGTCCGGCGCCGCCTCGACCGAATCATAGAGGGTGAGTCCCCTCGCCACGATGCCGGCGGCGGTCAGGTCGCCGACCAGATCGCCGGCCGGTTCGGCCGCGCCGGGGTGGAGCACGGCGCCGCCGCCGAGTTCCAGCTTGCGGGCCGCGATGCGCTGGGCCAGCGCGGCCACGTCGCCGTCGGCCGACAGCACGTCGCGAAAGCCGGCCGCCTTGACCGCCGCGGCGGTGCCGGCTCCGACCGCGAACACCTTCAGCGTCCGAGAGGGTTCAGCCGCGGCGAAGGCGCGGACGCCGTTGGCGCTGGTGAAGGCCAGGGCCGCCACGCCGTGCAGGTCGATCTGAGGCGACTCGACCGGCTCGATGCGCAGCAGCGGCGCGACCAGCGGCGTATGGCCCAGCGCGGCGACGCGCTGCGCCGTCGCCGAGGCCCCCGGCTCGGCGCGCGTGATCCAGACCCTCTGAGCCGCTGAAGACATGGCGCGCACCCTGCTACCGGCGGCAGCCGGGATCAATCCTTGAGAACGAGCGCCTCGCCGCCTTCGTCGCGAACCTGTTCGCCCAGCCGGAGCCCGAGCGCGCGGGCGTCGGCCAGTCCGTCGCCGGTCAGATCGGTCTCGGCCTGGCGTCGGAACCGGTGTTTGCCGTCGGGCGTCAGAGCCTCGACGATCAAGTTCAACCGGGCGCCGTCCAGCCGGGCGTAGGCGCCCATGGCCGTGCGGCAGGAGCCCTCGAGCGCCTCCAGCGCCCCGCGCTCGGCGGTGACGGTCAGGGTGGTGGCGGCGCAGCGCAGGGCCAGGGCCCAGGGGGCGTCCTGGTCCTCGACGCGGGTCTGGATGGCCAGCGAGCCCTGCCCCGGCGCGGGCGGCGCGGCGACGGGGTCGAGGAACCCGCGCGGCGTGGCGCCCAGGCCCATGCGGTTGAGGCCCGAGGCGGCCAGCAGGATGGCGTCGGCCTCTCCGGCCGCCAGCTTGGCCAGCCGGGTGTCGACGTTGCCGCGCATCATGACGACGTCCAGGTCCGGCCGCCGGAACAGGGCCTGGGCCTGGCGACGCAGCGAGGCGGTGCCCAGCCGCGCGCCCTGCGGCAGCGCGTCCAGCGAGTCGAAGGTTGAGCAGAAAGCGTCGCGCGGATCCTCGCGCTCGGGGATGGCGGCGATGGCCAGGCCGGCCGGCTGCTGCGACGGCACGTCCTTCATCGAGTGGACGGCGACATCGATCCGCCCTTCGAGCAGGGCCTCCTCGATCTCCTTGGTGAACAGGGCCTTGCCGCCCACCTCCAGCAGGCGCCGGTCCTGGATCTGATCGCCAGAGGTGCGGATCACGATCAGGGGGGCGACCTTCTCGGCGTCCTCCGGCGCGGCGCCAAGGGCCGCAGCGATACGACGCTGCATCTGGCCGGCCTGAGCCAGGGAGAGCTGGGACCCTCGAGCCCCGATGCGGACGACGGGCGGTTGCGAAGACACGGTGAGCGGTCTACCTGCGATGCGATGACTGACAGCCCGCTGCTACAGGACAGGCGCCTTGGCCGCAACCAGATGACCGGACTCACGGTCCTGGGCCTGGAGACCAGCTGCGACGAAACCGCCGCGGCGGTGGTGCGCCGGAGCGCCGATGGCGCGGTGCGCGTCCTGTCCTCGGTGGTCGCCAGCCAGATCGCCCAGCACGCCCCTTATGGCGGGGTGGTGCCCGAAATCGCCGCCCGCTCGCACGTGGAGGCCATCGACGCCATCGCCGCCCAGGCCATGGACGAGGCGGGCCTGTCCTATGAGGATCTGGACGGGGTGGCGGCCACCGCCGGGCCGGGCCTGGTGGGCGGGGTTATGGTGGGGCTGGCCTTCGGCAAGGCCGTGGCGCTGGCCCGCTCCCTGCCGCTGGTGGCGGTCAACCACCTGGAAGGCCATGCGGTCTCCGCCAGGCTGGGGGCCGAGGTGGCCTATCCCTTCCTGCTGCTGCTGGTGTCCGGCGGCCATTGCCAGCTGCTGGAGGTGGGCGGGGTGGGCGCCTGCCGCCGCCTGGGGACCACCATGGATGATGCGGCCGGTGAAGCCTTCGACAAGATCGCCAAGACGCTGGGCCTGCCCTATCCCGGGGGGCCGGCCCTGGAGAGGCTCGCCGTGGGCGGCGATCCCGAACGCTACCCCCTGCCCCGGGCGCGCCTGGGCCACAAGGACTGTGACTTCTCGTTTTCCGGTCTGAAGACCGCCGCGGCGCGGATCGCCGAGGGCCTGACCACGGAACCTGAGCGCCGGGACCTGGCCGCCGCGGTCCAGACCGCCATCGCCCGCCAGCTGCGCGAACGCACCGAGCGGGCCATGGACCTCTACGCGCAAGCCCACGAGGGCGAGGCTCTGCGCTTCGTGGTCGCCGGCGGGGTGGCCGCCAACGGGACCGTCCGTGCGGTGCTGGAAGACGCCGCCCGCGCGCGCGACTTTTCCTTCACCGCCCCGCCGCTGGCCTATTGCACCGACAATGCGGCGATGATCGCGCTGGCCGGCGCCGAGCGGCTGGCCCAGGGGATCAGCGATCCCCTGGACGCGCCGGCCCGGCCCCGCTGGCCGCTGGATGCGGCGGCCGCCGCGTCCCATCCAAGTCACCTCGCCGGCCGAAAGGGCGCCAAGGCATGAGCCAGTCCATGAAACGCGCCGGGGTCATCGGCGCCGGCGCCTGGGGCACGGCCCTGGCCCAGGTCTGTGTCCGGGCGGGACTTGAGACGACCCTGTGGGCCCGGGAGCCGGAGGTGGTCGCCGCCATCGCAGAGACCGGTGAGAACAGTCTCTTCCTGCCGGGCGTCCCCCTCGATCCGGCCCTCGTTTGCACGGGCGACCTGGCGAGGCTTGCCGGCTGTGACCTGATCCTGATGGTCGCCCCGGCCCAGCACCTGCGGGCCGCGCTCACCGCCTTCGCCCCCCACGCCCGGCCGGGCCTGCCGATCGTACTGTGCGCCAAGGGTGTGGAGCAGGGCTCGCTGAAGCTGATGACGGAGGTCCTGGCCGAGACCCTGCCGGACGCCGCTCCCGCCGTCCTGTCAGGCCCCAGCTTCGCCGGCGAGGTGGCCCGCGGCCTGCCCACCGCCGTAACCCTGGCCTGCCCTGACGAGACGCTGGGCCGGGCGCTGTCCGAGGCCCTCGCCCTGCCGGCCTTCCGCCCCTACTACGCCCCGGACATGGTGGGCGCCGAGGTGGGCGGAGCGATCAAGAATGTCCTGGCCATCGCCTGCGGCATCGTCGAAGGCCGCGGCCTGGGCCGCTCGGCCCATGCGGCCCTGATCACCCGGGGCTTTGCGGAAATGACCCGGGTGGCCGTGGCCCTGGGGGGGCGGCCAGAAACCGTGGCCGGCCTTTGCGGCCTGGGCGACCTGGTCTTGACCTGCTCAAGCCCGCAGTCGCGCAATATGAGCGTCGGCCTGGCGCTGGGCGCGGGTCAGACCCTGGAGGCGGCCCTGGCGGGCAAGCTCTCGGTAGCCGAGGGCGTGGCCTCAGCGCCCGCCGTGCGCCAACTCGCCGCCAAGCTCGACGTCGAGACCCCAATCTGCGAGGCCGTGGCCGCCATCCTGGCCGGCGAGGTCGAGGTCGATGTCGCCATCGCCAATCTGCTTTCCCGCCCTCTCAAGGACGAGCGTTAAGGACCTGCAATGACCATTTTCGTGCTGATGTGCTTCGACAAGAAGAATGCGCTCGCCGAGCGCATGGCCGTGCGCGAGGCCCACCTGGCCTATATCGGCCAGCATCTGGACCGCGTGAAGCTGGCCGGCCCGCTGCTGGACGAGGCCGGGGAGATGGCCGGATCGCTGATCCTCTATGAGGCCGAGACCCTGGCCGAGGTTCAGGCTTTCAACGCGGCCGATCCCTACAAGTCCGCCGGCGTCTTCGAGCGGGTGGAGATCTCGGCCATGAAGATCACCCGCGGGGCCTTGGCTTGAGCGGCAATCCCGCCCGTCCGCCCGCCGGAACCGATCTCTGCGCGGTTGAAGAGATCACCGAACCCGGCGCCAAGAGCTTCCGCTTTCGCGCCGAGGCGGCCATGTTCGCCGGCGTCGTGGTCCGCGTGGGCGAAGAGATCCGCGGCTATGTGGATTCCTGCCCCCACGCCGGCTGGCCGCTCTCGGCCCTGGACGACCGCTACCTGACGCGGGATCACCGCCACATCCTCTGCGCGGGCCACGGCGCCCTGTTCGCCCCGCTCACCGGCGAATGCGTCGTCGGCCCCTGCTTCGGCGAACGCCTCTCGCCGTGGCCGGTGGAGCTCCGCGACGGCCGGGTGGTGACGGCGTGACGAAGATGGCCGCAGCCCAGACGCCGGTCTTCTGGGAGGATGTGGACGGCGCCCTGGCTTATGCGCGGGACGTGATCGGCGAGGCCGACGATGCGGGCGCGGCGCTGCTCTGTTTTCCGGAAGCGTTTCTGCAGGGCTATCTGGTGGTGCCGGAGGCGGCGCAGCAGGCGGCCCTGGACCTTGGCTCGTCGGCCTTCGCCGATGTGGTCGGCCAACTGCCGGAAGCCGGTCCGCTGCTCGTCCTGGGCCTGATCGAAGCCGAGGGCGAGCGGCTCTACAATACAGCGGTGGTGATCAAGGGCCGTCGGCTGATCGGCCGCTATCGCAAGACCCACCTTCTGAAAAGCGAGACGGTGTTTACGCCCGGCGAGGACTGCCCGGTGTTCGAGGCCGGCGGTCTGCGTTTCGGGATCAACATCTGCTTCGACACCAACTTCCCCGAGGCTGCGCGCAAAGTGGCCGACCAGGGCGCAACCCTCCTGGTCTGCCCCGCCAACAACATGCTGCCGCGATCCATCGCCCTGGACTGGAAAGACCGCCACAATCCCGTGCGGGGCGACCGCTGCCGCGAGACCGGGCTGTGGTGCCTTTCGGCTGACGTCACCGGCGCGGGGGGCGACCGAGTGGCCTGGGGGCCGACCGCCCTGCTTGACCCAGCGGGCGAGGTCGTTGCGCAACTGCCACTTGATCGTCCAGGCCTATTGGTGGTCGACGCCCCAGGATTCTGACCTGAAGCGCCGACAGGGGCCCCCTACCCCTCACCCGCCAGCTTGTCGGCCACCCGGCCGTACACGGCTTCGGCCTCCGGGGTCATGATCTCGGCGAAATCGGACATCTCGTAGAAGGGCCGGATCTCGATCTCGCTGGGGCCGGGCATGGGGTTGGGGCAGCGCTTCACCCAGGCCACGGCCTCGTCCATGTCCTTGACCTCCCAGAGCCAGTAGCCAGCCACCACCTCCTTGGTCTCGGCGAAGGGGCCGTCGATCACCGTGCGGCTGTCCCCATCGAAAGCCACGCGCTTGCCGTGCGAGGTGGGCTTGAGGCCGTCGCCCCCCTTCATGATCCCGGCCTCCACCAGGAGCTCATTGTAGCGGCCCATGGCCTCCATCAGGTCGCTGCCGGGCATGATCCCGGCCTCGCTGTCAGCCGTCGCCTTGACGAACACCATCACCCGCATCGCGCGTCTCCCTCAACTGGCCGCCATGGCCGATCCATGACCCGAGGACGATGGGAGGCGACCAACGCCGACAGGACAGCGAGAAAACAGCGGCGCGCCGTTTCACCGCACGAGCCCGCGACCCTTCCTTAACGGCTTGGGGCTATGCCAGCAGGAGACCTTCGATGGAGCTTTCGTCTTGGCTGATCCGATCCGCGCGCTCGCCACCCTGAACGGCCGCTTTGCGCCGCAGTTCGCCCAGACCATGCTGGGCAAGCCCCGGTCCAGCCAGGATGCGGCCGCCTTCGGCGCCCACTGCCAGACCATGGAGTTTGAGTTCACCACCGAGTGGGCCGACAACAACATCCCCTATGTGGCCCCCCTGCTGCGGGACTTCGCCGCCACCCGGGGCCAGATCCGCTATCTGGAGATCGGCGCCTATGAGGGGCGCAACCTGGCCTTCATGGACTGGCTGCTGCCGGCCAAGCTGGACGTCACGGTCATCGACCCCTGGTTCAATGAGGCCCTGAACCCGGAAGAAAAATACCATGCGGTCGAGCCCCGGTTTCACCGCAACGTGGCCAAGCTCGGCTTCACCGGCCTGACCACCCACAAGGGGTTCTCCACCTATGAGCTGCCCAAGATGCTGGAGCGCGGCGAGCGCTACGACCTGATCTATGTGGACGGCAGCCACACCGCCTGGGCGGTGATGGTGGACCTGGCCTATTGCGCGGCCCTGCTGGAGGTCGGCGGCATGATGGTGCTGGACGACTACTGGCACGACGAGAGCGAGATCGGCGGCCCGGGGGTCAAGCAGGCGGTTGATCGCTTCCACGGAATCTTCCGCCACTATTTCGAGATCAGCGCGGTCTACCGTCAGGTGGCCCTAACCAAGACCGCCGAAATCCCCCGCTAGTCCCGATCCTGCCCCGGCGCCGCGCGGCGCCTGTTTTGCCAGCTAGAGGCGCCTGCATCGCTGCGCGCGCCCCAGACTGGGCCATTTCTGGAAAACGTCGTTCCGAATCCGCTGGAAATCGGACGCCGCCAGGCCTATGGGATGCGACGACGGGGGTGGGCGCGTCAGGGAGCTGAGCGTGCTGAAGTTTCGTCGGTTTTTCGACACCGAACATCGTCATCACCATCTGGCGGGGCTGCAGGTCTTCCTGGTCGCCCTGCTGGCGGGCGGCCTGGCCGTGGCCGCGCCCTATATGGGCGGCGAGCGCACCGAACTTCGCCTGGCCCGCCTGACTGACGGCCAGATCGACGCCGCGGCCCTGGAGCGTCTGGCCGGCGCCATGGATCCCGCCATGCGCAGCCTGGCCGACCGCTTCGCCCCCCACGAGATCACGCCCGCCTTCGCCCGGGTCGACCGGGAAACCGGCGTCATGAACGCCCTGGACGGCGGCGCGCCCGAACCGGCCATCCTGCGCCTGCAGGACATGGACGAGGGGCAGGCCCGGATCTGGAACGCGTCCAATCCCACCTCGACCCTGCCCAATCCCGCAGCAAGGCCGTTCCGGATTTCCGGCGGCTCGCTGCACCAGGCCCGCGCGCTGGATTGCCTGGCCGCGACCATCTATTACGAGGCCCGCTATGAGAGCCTGGAGGGCCAGCGGGCCGTGGCCCAGGTGGTGCTGAACCGGGTCCGCCACCCGGCCTATCCCAATTCCGTCTGCGGTGTGGTCTTCCAGGGGTCCAACCGCACCACCGGCTGCCAGTTCACCTTCACCTGCGACGGCGCCCTGGCCCGCCCGCCCGAGGCCCAGGGCTGGGCCCGCTCGCGCCAGATCGCCGAGGCGGCCCTGTCGGGCTATGTGATGAAGACCGTCGGCAACGCCACCCACTATCACGCCAACTATGTGGCCCCCTACTGGAGCCCCAGCCTGATGAAGGTGGCCACCGTCGGCGCCCACATCTTCTATCGCTGGATGGGCGGCTGGGGCCTGCCCGGCGCCTTTGGCGGAGCCTATGGGGGTGACGAGTCCGTGGGCTTTCAGGTTGCGGCCCTCAATCGCCTCTCAGGTCCTGGCCTGGTGGAGTTGGTCACCCTGGCCGACGACATGGAGCCCCTGGCGCCCACCCGCATCGGCGGCCCCGGGGCGGGCCACGCCTCGTCTGACGTCCAGGTGGTCGAGATCGCCGCCATCGAACACGAGATGGTGGCCGAGCCGAGCATGATCGTGACCCAGGCTGAGGGCCTGGTTCCGGCCGAAGACCTGGACTGGGTCGGCCGGGTCAAGCCCCGGGCCCCGCCTCGGCTGGCCATCCCCTCAGGCGGCGCCTTCTAGAACCCGCGCTCCCTATGGGGCCGGAGTCGCCTCGGCGGCGAAGGCGGCCACATCTTCCAGCAGGCCGTCGGCGGCCATTCGCACCAGTTCGCCACCCTTTTCGGGACTGGCCTGGGCCGGATCAGACCCCATGCGGCCATCAGGATAGCGGGCGCGGAAGTCCAGGGCCTCACGGATCGGTCCGGTCGGCGCGATCTTCGGCGTATAGTCGGCGGTCTTGATGGAATCCGGATAGGCCCACTGGGTCACCGCGATCTCCGAGGGCGTCGCATGGCTGCCGTGGCCGGTGGGGAACTGGCTATTGGCCAGGCCCAGCACGCCCTTCAGCTCCCACCAGTTCTTCAGCTTGCAGGAAAAGCCCCGGGGCTTTCCGGCGAAGCTCGCCTCGGCATAGAGCTCGGAGAAAGCCGCCTCGATGGTGGCCACATTTCCCCCGTGGCCATTAAGGAAATAGAGCTTTTCAAAGCCGTGGGCCGATAGCGAGCGGCACCAGTCGCCTATCGCGGCGATGAAGGTCGAGGGCCGCAGGGAGATGGTGCCCGGGAAGCCCAGATGATGCTGGGCCATGCCGATATTGAAGGTGGGCGCCACCAGGATGTCGCCGCTCTTCTGCGCCTCATGGGCGATGATCTCCGGGCACAGCCAGTCGGTGCCCAGGAGGCCGGTGGGGCCATGCTGCTCATTGGACCCGATGGGGATGACCACCGTCTTCGAGCGGCTGAGGAAGCCTTCGACCTCGGACCAGGTGGACATGTGCAGCAGCATGACGGGGTCTCCGGATCGTGGGGTCAGAGACCCGACATAGGCCCTCGCGCCCGGTGAGGTAAGCCCCCGGCGCGCGCCTCAGATGCCGGCGTACCATTCGTAGCCGCGATCTTCCCAGAAACCGCCCTGGCCGCCGGCGATGTGGGCGAAACTCTCCACCGCCTCGATCCGCATCACATACTTCGCGTGCTTGTAGCCCAGCTGCCGCTCGACCCGCAGGCGAAGGGGCGCCCCGTGCTTCACCGGCAGGGTCTCGCCATTCATCTCGTAGGCCAGGATGGTCTGCTCATGGAAGGCGTCGACCAGGTCGATGCTCTCGTAATAGAGCCCCCGATCACCCGCGGCGAAGGCGTCCAGCCGGTCGGCGCAATGGAAGACGATGTAGCGGGCCTGGGGCTTCAGGCCGGCCTCCTCCAGCAGGGCCGACAGGCGTGCGCCAGTCCATTGGCCGATGCTGCTCCAGCCCTCGACGCAGTCGTGGCGGGTGATCTGGGTTCGCGCCGGGCGCGACCGCAGGTCGTCCAGGCTCAGGGACAGAGGCCGCTCCACCAGGCCTTCGACCTGCAGCCGCCAGTCTGCAAAGCTGTTGGCGAGCAGGTCCTGATAGGCCTGGCCGGCCGGTCGCAGGCTGCCATTGGCCCGGAAGTCCGGAGAGATGTCGGCGGGCGTGAACTCCCGGGCGAGGGCCGCCGGCGACAGGATCAGCCGTTGGGCGGCCATGGTCAGGCCCTCGGCCCGGGCCAGGGTGGCGCGGACCCCGCGGTTGCGGCTGACCTGGTCGCATCCGGCCAGGGTGAGGGAGAGCAGGGCCGAGCCGGCGCCGGTCAGCAGGCCGCGGCGGGGGATGGAGGTCATGAGGGCGTTCCCGGCGGGCGTGGCGGCGCGGCGCCGCCGGTGATCATGGCCCGCAGCTGGCCGATCGGACCGGAGGCGAGGACCATGGCGATATGGACCAGCACGAAGGCCGTCAGGGCCAGGGCGCTGAGGAAGTGGATTGTCCGGGCCGACTGCCGGCCGCCGAACAGCTCGAAGGTCCAGGGCCAGGCGACGTTGACGCCGGGCGACATGCCCAGGCCGCTCAGCACCATCAACGGCAGGAGCCCGAAGACCACCGCCAGATAGGTGAGCTTTTGCAAGGCGTTGTACCGGCCGTGATGGAAGCGCAGGCGGGCGTGATCCTTGATTTCGCCCCAGAGGTTGCGCGGCTTAAGCTCAGCGCTCCGCGGAAACAGATTGCGGCTGAAATGTCCGCTCGCCAGGCCCCAGGCGAGATAGGCGAGGCCATTTATCACGAAGAGCCAGGCGAAGAAGAAGTGCCAGCGCCGGCCCTCGGCCAGGGAGCGGTAGCCGGGCAGGGTCGTCCAGGCGGGAAACCCCCGTCGCTCGCCGTTCGACAGGCCAAGCACTCCGGTGGTCTCCACCTTGAGGGCGCCCACCTGGGTGAAGCCCGCCAGACCCGGCCCCTTCCGTTCAGCGGTCATGGCCACCCAGGGTTCGGCGAAGGTCGAAGCGTGGCCCCAGTAGAGGGCCGGATGGGCGTTGAAGATCTGCAGGCCGCTACCCAGCAGGACCAGCAGCGCCAGCACATTGATCCAGTGGGTCAGCCGCACCGGCAGCCTGTGGCGCGCCGCCGGGGCCTTGGCGTCGTTGTTCTGCGTCTCATCCATGGGACCGCTTTCGACCGGGTTCGATGATCTTACGCTGGTTTTGACCGCACAGTTGCGGCGGCGCCGTAGGAACGCAGGATACGGCCCAGACGCTGTCCTAGTCGCAACCCCCATTGCAAAGGGAAATCGACATGACCGAAACAGACACCAAGCGTCACACACCGGTGGAAAACCCACCGCCGGAGGCCCCAGTTCGCAGTCAGGACGAACAGGTTGAGCGGACGGGCCGGGCGCCGGCTGTGACCGGCGAGGCCGAAGGCCTGCCCAAGGATGGCGACGGCTCCAAGCCTGAGTCCTAGTTTGCACGCCTGTGGGAGCGCCGGGGTCTTTCAGGCCCGGGCGCCCGGGCCGTTGGCGTCAAGGACCGGGCGCCCCTAAGGTTCGTCCGACGCCCGGGCGGGCGAAGATGCGTTGGGGGGCCTGATGGGCTGGGACGGTGGAACCGAGATCTGGGTGGGCGGGGTCAACACCTGGGAGTGCGATGAGATGGGCCATCTCAACGTGCGCCACTGGGTCGCCAAGTCCATGGAGGCCCTGGCCGGTCTCGCCGCCGAGCTGGGCATGCCGGACGCCTTTTCCGGCCTGGCCCAATCCACCCTGCTGGTCCGCGAACAGCACATCCGATTCCTGCGGGAGGCCAAGCCGGGCGCCGCCCTGACCGCCCGGGGCGGGGTGGTGGCCATGGGCGAGGACGAGGCCCGGCTGCTGGTGGTCATCCTGCACCCCGATGGGACCCCGGCGGCGACGTTCCAGACCGTGGTGCGTCACGCCACCGCCAAGGATGGTCGAGTGTTCCCCTGGCCCCGACGGGTTCGCGAGGCCGCCGAGCGCCTGCAGGCGGACATTCCCGACTTCGCCGCCGCCCGCTCCATTGAGCTGGGGCCGGTGGAAACCAGCGCCGCCAGTCTCGCCCGGGCCGACGCCATGGGTCTGACGCGGATCGGTCTGGGGGTGATCGGGGCGCCCGATTGCGACGCCTTTGGCCGCATGCGCACCGAGATCGTCATGGGCAAGATTTCCGACGGCATCCTGCACCTGCTGGGCGCCGACCGCGGCCTGGGCGAAGGTCCGGGCTCCGGCGCGCCGCGGATCGGCGGCGCAGCCCTGGAATATCGGCTGGTGCATTTCGCATGGCCCCGGGCCGGCGACCGGTTCGAGCTGCGCTCGGCCACAGCCCATGTGGAGGAGCGCTTCCGTCGCCTGCGCCACTGGATGGTGGACCCCCATACGGGCCGCCCCTGGGCCAGCGCCGAAAATGTCGCCGTGGGGTTCGACCTCGACGCCCGCAAGGTGGTGCGTCTTTCCCCTGAGGCGGTGGAGGCCCTGCGTCCGATGACCCGGCCTGAGATGGCGCTCTAGCCGCCCACGGCCTCGGCGAGGACCTGACGCACCAGATCCGGGCGCTCCATGGGCAGGAAGTGGCTGGTCCCCGGCACGGTCTCGATCCGGTAACGGCCGGTGACGGCCAAGAGGTCGAGATGGTCGTCGATCCGGCAGGTGGAGCCCTGCTCGGCCCGCAGGATCCGCACCGGACACGGGCAGGCCAGGGCCGCGGCCCAGGCCTGGTCGTCATAGACAGCGAAGTTGGACGCCTCCCAGGCCGGGGCGCAGGCCAGCTCCACCGCCCCGTCGTCAGTGTCCACGAAGCCCGCGGTCACATAATCTTCCAGCTGGTCCAGCGACCAGGTCTTGAAGGCGCCGCGCCCCTGATAGGCGGCCACGGCCGCAGGCCGGCTCTCGAACCGCGCCCGCCGGCGCAGGGCGCCCTGGACCATGGGCGACTGGGCGATATCGCCGGGCGCAGCCTCCCCCCGCTGCGGCATCAGGACGGGATCAAACAGCACCAGGTTAGAGATCAGGTCGGGCGCCTGGGCCGCGGCCATCAGGCTGGTGGTCGCCCCCATGGAATGGCCCGCCACGGTGACGGGTCCCTGAGCCACATGGGGCAGCAGGGCCAGCAGGTCGTCGCGATAGGCGCCCCAGCCCTGGCGGTTCTCCAGCTCGGTGGGCAGGGCGGTGGCGCCGTGGCCGCGCAGGTCGATGGCCAGGATTCGCAAGGTCGCGGCCAGGGGCTCCAGAATCGTCCGGTAGGTCGCCGCGTTGAACCCATTGGCGTGGCAGAAGACCAGGTCGAAGGCGCGATCGGCGGATCCGAACTCTAGCGCCGCCATCTCACCGCCGCGGCTGGGCAGGGGAAAGCGGCGGACCCGCGGGGCCTGTGCGACCGTTCCATCCATGGGCGGATCCTTCTTTTCGCGCGATGGGTTCTTGGCCTCCATATATCCCGTCTCACCCCTGACCCAAGGAGAGGTTCGCCATGGCCATCGCCACCATCGGCTATGAGGGCAAGACCCAGGCCCAGATGATCGACCAGCTGAAGGCCGCCGGCGTCGAACTGGTGGTGGATGTCCGCGCCGTCGCGGCCTCGCGCCGGCCGGGATTCTCCAAGACAATCCTCGGCGCCAGCCTGGACGAGGCCGGCATCGGCTATGCGCACCTGCGCGGCCTGGG
Source organism: Moraxellaceae bacterium (assembly GCA_030684415.1). GTDB lineage: Bacteria > Pseudomonadota > Gammaproteobacteria > Pseudomonadales > Moraxellaceae > UBA2031. Next base: position 36,966 of record JAUXNL010000009.1, read on the forward strand.
CACGCCCAAGGCGGGGCGGGAGGCCGCCCGGGCCGGACGCACCGACGAGATGCGGGCCATCTTCGAGGCGCACCTGGCCGAGCCCCAGGCTCAGCTTGAGCTGGCCCGGGCCCAGGACCTGGCGGGACGAAAGAAGATCGCCCTGCTCTGCTTCGAGGCCCAGGCCTGTGACTGCCACCGGGCCATTGTGGCCGCGCGACTCTGCGAGGCCCTGGACCAGCCAGTGGAAGATCTCTGAGAGGCCTTGGCTTTCCCCAGCGTCATGGGGCGATGATGGGCAAACCTCCTAAGAACCGTCCCAGGAACAGCCCATGACCGCCGCCAACGCCAACACCGCGCCGACCGCCGCCATTCCGGCGCTCGGCCCCTGGACCTGTTTCGACGTCGAGATCGAGGCCGGCGTCGCCCACATCAAGCTGAAGCGCCCTGAGGCCTTCAACAGCATGATCCGCGCCTTCTGGAACGAGCTGCCGGTGATCGTCCGCGACATCAACGACAATGTCCGGGCCCGCTGCATCGTCATTTCCTCCACCGGCAAGCACTTCTCCGCCGGCATGGACCTGGCGGTGTTCGGCGGCGGCGGCACCTCGGCGGCCGACGCCGGCGCGGCGCCCGACCGTTTCGTCGCCGCCGAGGGCCAGCGCCATCATGTGCGCTGGCTGCAGGACTGCTTCTCCTGCCTGGACGAGGCCCGCATGCCGGTTCTGGTCGCCATCCAGGGGGGCTGTATCGGCGGGGCGGTGGACATGACCAGCGCCTGCGACATCCGCTACGCCACCGAGGACGCCTTCTTCTGCGTGCAGGAGATCAATATCGGCATGACCGCCGATGTCGGCACCTTCCCGCGACTGTGCAAGCTGATCCCTGAAGGCTGGGTCCGCGAGCTGGCCTATACCGGACGGCGTCTGCCGGCCCAGAAGGCCAAGGAGATCGGTCTGGTCAACGAGGTCTTCCCGACCCAGGAGGCCCTGCTCGACCATGTCATGGCCACGGCCCGGGAGATCGCCGAGAAGTCGCCCCTGGCGGTCACTGGGTCCAAGGTGATGATCAACTACGCCCGGGACCACACCATCGCCGATGGGCTGGACTATATCGCCGTCTGGCAGACGGGCATGTTCGCCGGTTCGCACATGGGCGAGGCCTTCAAGGCCAAGGCCGAGAAGCGCCCGGCCGACTTCCCCGACCTGCGCCCCCTGCGCCACGAGATGTAGGCGGGCCTGACCCCTACAGGATCAGTTCGGCGCCCCGCAGATCGGCCCCGGTCAGCTTGGCGCCGGACAGGTCGGCCTCAAGGAAGCGGGCGCGGGGCGCCTGGGCGCCGCTGAGGTCGGCATAGCGCAGGATCGCCCGGTTCAGGTCGGTGCGGATCAGGCGACCCTCCCCCAGCGCCAGGGGGCCGAGTTTGGCGTCGCGAAGATCGGCGCGGATCAGGCTGGCGCCGGTCAGCCGCGCGCCGCGGAGGTCGGCGCCCCGTAGGTCGGCCTTGCGCAGGTCGCAGTCGGACAGGTCGGCACCCTGTAGCTGGACGCCGCGCATGTCCATGCCGAAGAAGATGGCGCCCGGGGCCGGCAGGCCGCTGAGGCGCCGGGCCCTGAGATGGCGCAGGGACCTGAAGTCGGCGCCCTCCAGCCGGGCGGCCGCGCCCTTGGCGCCGTGACTGTCGCAATAGGCTTCGTGGTCGTCGACGATCTCCCGCAGGGGCTGGTCGTCCACATAGAAGACCGTGGCCGGGGCCTTGAGAACCTCGCTCAGATCGACCCCATTGAGTCCGGCGGCCGACAGATTGGCCCCGGCGACCACCGCGCCCCGGAGGGACGCCCCACTGAGATCGGCGCCGTCAAGCTGAGCGCCAGAGAGATCAGCCCCGTCAAGGCGGGCGCCGACCAGCCGGGCGCCGACCAATATGGCGCCGGTCAGGCTGGCGTCGGTGCAGTCGACCGCGGTCATGATATCGATGAGGTTGGCGCCCTCGGCGACGGCGTATTCCAGGTTTCCGGCCCGGGCCTCCGGCGCCAGCACCCGAAAGCCGTCGGCTCGGGTCTGCATGGCGATACAGCCCTCGCGGAGATCACAGCCCGACAGGTCAGCCCCCGACAGGTTGGCCCCCCGCAGGCTCGATCCGCGCAGGTCAGCCTGGGGCAGACGCGCCCCGCGAAGGTCGGCGTCTCGCAGGTCAGCCCCGAACAGATTGGCCCGGCTCAGATCGGCGCCCGCCAGGATCGCCCCGCACAGGCGCGCCCCCGTCAGGTCGGCTTCGGCCAAAAGGGCGCCTTCCAGGTTCCAGTCGGCCAGGTCGGCGCGCACCAGATCGGCCCGCCGCCCCCCCGCCAGCCCCTGAGCGAAGCGGGCATGGGCGGACAATATCGCACGGAGTTGTGCGGCGGTCTGGGGACGCAGATGAGAGGCGGGACTTGCCATGGACGACCTTTGGATGAGGCCGACAAGGTGGTCCCGAGCCGTTTAAGGAAGGGTTGTCCGCAGCCCCTACAGCCAAACTAATCCTGGCTGTCACCCGCCGAGGCGCCGCCCTGGCCGGCGGCCTGAAGAAGAGCGGCGATACGGTCGGTGGCGTCAGCCGCCTGGCTCAGCATCTGCAGGGGACCAGAGCCTGGGCGCACAGCAGCGACCATCTGATTGGCGGCGGACTGGGCGACAGTCACCGCGGTGTTCTGGGCGGTGGTGAAGCCGGTCCGGGTCAGGGTCGAGGCCGTGGCGTCCTGATAGATGAAGCCGTGGACGGGATAGGTGGTCGAGCCGAGATCGCCGACCGAGTCGTACCAGACCTTGACCTGGGTCCAGTCGCCCTTGGGGGAGACGTCAATCACGGTGACGTCGCGCTCAATCTGACCACGGCTCCCATTGATCCGCGACCAGTTGGCGTGGCTGATCTGGATGACCCGATCGGTCAGCACCTGGCTGACCACGGCGACGTGGCCCAGGCGCATGGCGCCGGTGGGCTTGAAACAGAGGACCGCGCCAGCCTGGGGGGTGTTGCCCGTATCGTACTTGCCGGCGGCCTGTTTCCACCATGTCCAGGCGTCGCCGAAGATCTGCACCCCGGAGATCATCCGGGCGAACGGCACGCACTGCCAGTAGGTGTCCGCAAAGGCGGAGCTGACAGGGGCAAGCGCCATAACCGCCGCAGCCGTCATGGAACCAAGGACCAGGCGTGTCCGTTTCATCATGTTGGGCGTAACTCCCCGACGCGAACTGGCGTTAGGGATAGTTTCTCACGCCGCGAATGAAAAGAGGGTTTATGCGCCTGCGACCTTCGGCGCCCGCCCATTCCACAGCTCCGCCCACAGCTTCATGCGTCCGCGGGCTGGCTTCTCGATCAGATGATAGGAGAGCGCCGCCAGTGGAACCACGCCTATCAGCAGCACCAGCCACAGGCCTAGGGGCAACTGGCCACCTTCAAGCTTAAGCAGACTGGCGGCGCCGTTCGCGAATACAATCTTCCACGGCACGCAGACCATGTAGATCGAATAGCTGATCTCACCCAGATAGATCAGGATGGGGGCGCACAGGACCTGGGAGCCCGCCTGCGCCAGTCGGGCGAGGTAGAAGATCAGGGCGGCCGTGGACAGGACGATGAGGGTGTCGGACAGACCCGCGGCGGCCGCAAACAGGGCGGCGGCGCCCGAAATAGCGGCGCCGGTCAGGGCGCTGCGTCGCCCGCCGCCCGCCCGTTCCCGCCAAAGGCTATGCAGGGCGCAGCCCAGGGCGAAGCAGGGGACGATGCGCAGGGCGCCCCAGCGGATGGTGGCCAGGGTCAGGGGATGACCGGCCAGGACTTCGAATCCGGCATAGAGCAACGCCATGAAGACCGCCGCCAGGGTCACCGCCACCAGGGGCCGGGACTTCAGGGCCAGGGCCGCCCAGGCGAACAGGGGGAAGGTCAGATAGGCGAACCACTCGGCCGAGATGGACCAGGACGGATGGTTCCAGCCGGCCACCGGCGCAAGACCCCAGGCCTGGACCAGCAGCAGGTTGGCCGGCAGGGATTCCCAAGACAGGATGTTGGGATCGACGGCGAAGCCGGCCGCGCCGGCGGCGGCCGCCAGCACGCCCATGCCAATCAATGTGGCCAGGTGCAGAGGATAGATCCGGGCCAGCCTGGCCCAGAGGAAGTTTCCATAGGCGAAGCGGCCGGTCTCCACCTCGCTGCGATAGACGTGGCAGAGGATGAAGCCGGACAGGATGAAGAACAGCTCCACCCCCAGATACCCCTTGGCCACGAACAGGGGGGTCGTCGCCGTCGCCAGGGCTGGCCAGTAGTGAAATAGCACCACCCAGAAGGCCGCGAAGAACCGCAGCGAGGTCAGAGGATGGATCTGTTGAGCGTCGGTCATTGGCCTTCGGACTCTCGGGCGGCGGCGGACTTGAAAACGGCTTTCAGCGCCCAGTCTGGCCCCAGAAGCCTCACCATCGCGTTAGCGCTGCGACCGATCCTGCAATCGTCTAAGGCTGGCGGTCTCATCCTGGAGAATCACGCCGATGGACTCGCTCCTCGTCCTGCTCACCGACCCTGTCGCCTGGGCCGCCCTCATCGCCCTGATCGTGATGGAGGTCGTGCTTGGCATCGACAACCTGGTCTTCATCTCAATCCTCTCGAACAAGCTGCCCGAGCACCAGCGGAGCCGGGCGCGCAAGATCGGCATCGCCCTGGCCCTGATCATGCGCCTGGGCCTGCTGTCGACCCTGGCCTTCCTGGTCGGCATGACCCAGACGGTGTTCAGTATCCCCCTCGAGGGTCCCCCGGACCCGGTGCATGGCATGCCCATGTTCGAGATGGACTTCTCCTGGCGCGACCTCATCCTGATCGCCGGGGGGCTCTTCCTGGTCTGGAAGGCGACCACCGAAATCCACGAGAAGGTCGATCCCGAAGCCACCCACGGGCTGATGGATGTGAAGGCGCCGGTGGTGGCCAACTTCTCGTCGGTGATCGTTCAGATCCTGCTGCTGGACCTGGTCTTCTCCATCGATTCCATCCTGACCGCGGTGGGCATGACCGATCACCTGCCGATCATGGTGGTCGCGGTGGTGTTCGCCGTCGGCGTCATGCTGCTGGCCGCCGATCCCCTGGCGGAGTTCATCGACTCCAACCCCACCGTCGTCATGCTGGCCCTGGGATTCCTGTTGATGATCGGGGCCACCCTGATCGCCGACGGCTTCGGCTTCCATGTGCCCAAGGGCTACATCTACGCCGCCATGGCCTTCTCGGGACTGGTGGAAGGGTTGAACATCTTCGCCCGCCGGGCGGCCCGGCGGAAAAATCAGGCCCGCGCATTGGAGCATGCATCGCCGGCCGGTTCTGATAACCTCTGAGCATTAATCCCGTCCCGGGGCGTCGCAGGACGCTTCCGGGGCGGACTCAGACATTTTCAAGACCTGTGATGGGTGACGCGCTTGCGTCGCGCAGAAGCAGATAATTGGCGGCGCTCGAACGTCGCTTTGGAAACGCCGCGTTGCAAGAGCCCCAAGTCTTTGACGAGGCTGATCGCCGCCTCACGCTCATTTCGGTCCTGATCGTCTTCCTGCTGAGCGCCATGAGCCAGACCGTGGTGGCGACAGCCATGCCGCGGATCGTCTCGGACCTGTCAGGCCTCCATCTCTATGCCTGGGCCACCACCGCCTATCTGCTGGCCTCGACGGTGATGGTGCCCATCTGGGGCAAGCTCGGCGACATCTATGGGCGCAAACCGATCCTGTTGATCGGCATCGGCGTCTTCCTGAGCGGGTCATGGCTGGCGGGTCTGGCCGGGGAGTTCGGCGACCTGCCCCTGCTGGGCGGCGGCATGATCCAGCTGATCACCGCCCGCGCCATCCAGGGTGTCGGCGGCGGCGCCTTGTTCACCATCGCCTTCGCCATCATCGCCGATCTCTACGCCCCGCGGGAGCGAGCCCAGTTCTCCGGCCTGTTCGGCGCTGTCTTTGGGGTGGCCAGCATCTTCGGCCCGGTCATCGGCGGCTTCTTCACCGACCACGGGACGGTGACCCTGGGCGGTCATGTCATCGAGGGATGGCGCTGGGTCTTCTATGTGAATGTGCCCTTCGCCCTGGCGGCGGTGGCGATGATCCTGGTGAAGATGCCGGCCCTGCCGCCCCGGGGGGAAGGGCGGATCGACTATGCCGGAGCGGCCCTGATCGTCGTGGGCTTCACAACCCTGCTCCTGGCCATCACCTGGGGGGGCCAGGCCTATGGCTGGGGCTCACCCATGATCCTGGGCCTGCTGGCGACGGCGGCGATCTCCCTCAGCGCCTTCATCGCCGTGCAGAGCCGGGTGCGCGATCCGATCCTGCCCCTGGACCTGTTCAGGAACCGCACCTTCAACACCGCCAACGGGGCGGCCTTCATCTATTCCATGGCCTTCATGGGGGTGACGTCCTTCCTGCCCCTTTACATGCAGGTGGGCCAGGGCGTCCCAGCCACCCGCAGCGGCCTGACCATGCTGGCCCTGATGGTCGGCCTGGTGGCCTCATCCACCCTCAACGGCCGCCTGGTGACAAAGACCGGGATATACAAGCCCTTCATGATCGGCGGCGGCGCCGTTCTGATCCTCGGGGTCTTCACCCTCTGTTTCATCGGTCCCGACACCAGCACCCTTGATCTGGCCTGGCGGCTGCTGATCGTCGGCATCGGCCTGGGGCCTGGGCAGAGCCTGTTTGGCCTGGCGGTGCAGAACGCCGTGCCCATGCACCAGCTGGGTGTGGCCACCAGTTCAGGCCAGTTCGTCCGCCAGATCGGCTCGACCATGGGGGTCGCCCTGTTCGGCGCCATCCTCACCTGGGGGCTGACCGCCGAGCTTGGCCGGCAGTCGGCCGCCAACCCCGCCCTGCAGATGGAATCCCTGGAGCTGTCCGACCTGCAGCGGATGGCCATGGAACGGGACGCCGATCCGGGCCTCGCCGAGGCCCGGGCCGCTGATCCGGCCTCTGCGGCGGCCGACCAGGTCATCCGCGAGAGCCTGTCGCGCGCCGTCGTCTATGGAATCATCTTCAGCCTGGCGGTGCTGCTGATCGGCTTCGTGCTGATGCTGATGATCCCGGCGACCCGCCTGAAGGAGCGCGAGATCGCGCCGCTGGCCGCCGCCGAGGAGGCCAAGGCCGGCGCGCCCTAGCGCGTTCCCATAAGTCGGAGCCGGTTGTCGGAACGCGCTCTAAGCTTGGGACTTAGAGCATGATGCGATCAGCTCTCGGTGACCTCGGGCAAGAGCAGGCTGAAGTGGTCCTCGACCGCCTGGTAGCACTCGCAACAGGCCTCCTCGAGCCCGTCCCGGTCGAGCACCTCCACATGGCCGTGGTGCTGACGGATCAGCCCCCGATGCTCAAGGGTCTTGGCCACGCCCGAAACCGTGGTCCGCTGCACCCCCAGCATCTCGGCCAGGCTCTGCTGGGTGAGGCGGATGATGTCGGTGTCCGAGCGGTCGTGGGTGGTCAGAAGCCAGCGACAGGCCCGCTGCTCCACCGGATGCAGGGCGTTGCACACCACAGACTGCATGACCTGGGCGAGCAGGGCGTCGGCATAGCGGGAGAAGAGGTCGGCGATCTCCGGCCGACGGCGCTTGGCCGCCTCCAGCTGCTCGGTGGCGATCACCAGGACCGGACCGGCGATCTGCACCACGGCGCGGCCATAGGCCGGCTTGTGGCCGGAACTGACAATGCCGCCGGCGGCCCCTTCGCGGCCGATGCTGGCGGCCTCCACCTCGCGCCCGTCCCGGGTCACCAGCTGCAGGGAGATGATCGCCGAACGGGTCGGAAAGTGGGTGAGATCTACATCGTCGCCGGGTTCGAACAGCACGCGCCCCCGCTCAAGGTTCAGCTGTCGGATGTGCGGGGCGATATCCTGCAAAACCGCGCCCGGCAGGGCGGCGAGCAGGCGGTTGGCCCGCAGCGCGGTGGTGTCGGAGAGCCCGGCATAGGCGCGGGGATCGGATGATGACTGACCCATGGACATGGGAAGGAAACGCCTCAAACGGCACGAGGTGACAGGGAAGCTTCACAGAAGGACCTACAGCCTCGCGCCGGCCGAGTCCGTCGGGCGCCCGACTATTGGTGGCTGGCCGGGGGCCTGATCTACAGAAAGCTGTAGGGGTCGACATCGATCACCACCCGGACGGACCCAGGCGGTTTCACCCGGGCGCGCCAGGCGGCCAGATAGGCCGACAGATCCACGGTGCGGTCGGCCCGCACCAGGAAGCGCTTGCGTCGCCGACCGCGGACCAGGGACAGGGGGGCATCGGCCGGGCCATAGACCTCCAGTCCTTCGGCGTTTGGGGCCGCCGCCGCCATCTCGCGGACGAAGGCTTCAAGGGCCTGCGGGTTCTCGCTGGAGACGATGACCGCGCCCAGACGGCCAAAGGGCGGCAGGCCAGCCAGCTCCCGCTCGGCCATTTCGGCGGCGACAAAGGCGTCCCGGTCCTGGGCGGCCAGGGCCTGCATCACCGCGTGATCGGGGGCGTAGGTCTGGACCAGCGCCCGGCCTGGCCGGTCGTGACGGCCCGCCCGCCCCGTGGCCTGGGCCAGCAGCTGATAGGTCCGCTCGGCGGCCCGGAGGTCGCCGCCCTTCAAGCCAAGGTCTGCGTCCACCACGCCGACCAGGGTCAGGTTGGGGAAGTTATGACCCTTTGCCGCAGCCTGGGTGGCCACCAGGATGTCGATCTCGCCGGCGGCCATGGACTCCACCAGCCGGCGGGCGGCCTGGGCGTCGAACACGGTGTCCGAGGAGAACACCGCCACCCGGGCCTCGGGGAACAGGGCGCGGGCCTCCTCCTCCACCCGCTCCACCCCCGGCCCCACCGAGACCAGGCTGTCGAGGGCGCCACAGTGAGGGCAGGCCTTGGGCTTGGGCATGGAGAAGCCGGTGAGGTGGCAGACCAGCCGCCCGGTATAGCGGTGTTCCACCAGCCAGGAATCGGTGTCGGGCGCCGTCAACCGCTCGCCGCAGGCCCGGCACAACACCAGCGGCGCATAGCCGCGCCGGTTGAGGAACAGGAGGGCCTGCTCCCCCCGCGCCAGGGTCTCCCCCACAGCGGCCGCCAGGGGGGGCGAGAGCCAGCGGCCATGCTCCAGGGCGACTTCCCGCAGGTCGATCAGGTCGATCTGCGGCAGGACCGCCGCGCCGTGGCGGGCCGAGAGCCGCAGCCAGCGATAGCGGCCGGTCTCGGCGTTGCGCAGGGACTCCAGGGAGGGCGTGGCCGAAGCCAGCACGACGGCGGCGGCCTCCATCTTGCCCCGCACCACCGCCAGGTCCCTCGCCTGGTAGATGAAGCCCTCCTCCTGCTTGAAGGAGGTGTCGTGCTCCTCGTCGACCACGATCAATTTCAAGTTCACAAACGGCAGAAACAGGGCCGAGCGGGCGCCCACGACGATGGGGCAGGCGCCGGTGGCCACAGCCTCCCAGACCCGGCGCCGCGCCGGCGGGGCGACGCCGGAATGCCACTCGGCGGGCAGGACCCCGAACCGTTCGGCGAAGCGGGATAGCACCGCCTGGGTGAGCGCGATCTCCGGCAGCATCACCAGGACCTGGGCGGCCGGGTCGGCGGCCAGGACGGCGGCGACCGCCTCCAGATAGACCTCGGTCTTGCCCGAGCCGGTCACCCCGTCCAACAGGGCGACATTGAAGCCCCCCTCGCCGATCATGGCGCTCAGCGCATGGGCGGCGGCGGCCTGGCTGGGATTGAGCGGGCTTCGGGACCGGGAAAGGTCCGGCGCCGGGAAGGCGACCGGGGCCGGCGCCAGGCGCACCGCCAGAACGCCCTCGTCGATCAGCCCCTTGACCACGCCGGCCGACACTGCGGCCTGACGGGCAAGGTCTGCCGGGGCGCCGGAAAACCCCTCTAGGGCGGCCAGCACCTTCGCCCGGGCCGGGGTCATGCGGGGGACCGCAACGCCCGTGGGGACCACCTGTTTTTCCGGCCGGGCCTTGGGCGCGCGGGCGCCGCGCAGGGCGATGGCGAGGGGTTGTCCGGGCGCGTCCACCGCGTAGCGGGCCGCCCACTGGACAAACTCCAGGGTCCTCGCGGGCAAGGGCGGATCGTCCAGGCGCGACTCCAGGGGTTTCAACGGCCGGTTGCCGCCGACCGCGTCCCGCAGGGCGGTCACCACCCCGCGCAAGGTGCGGGGACCCAGCGGGGCGGCCACCTGGTCGCCGACCTCCAGACCCATGCCTTCGGGCTCGGCATAGTCGAAGGCTTCCGGCAGGGGCATGGGCAGCAGGACCGAGGCGATACGGCTCATGACCGGCGCGCCCCAGCTGTCATCAAGCCAGGGTGGCGAGGACCGGTCGCAGCGGCTAAACACCGCCATTCACTGCGCAGGGAGGCCCAGGCCATGCAGATCTTTCTCGACACCACCGACACGGCCGTCCTGAAGGACCTGGCCTCTACAGGCCTGGTGGACGGCGTCACCACCAATCCGTCGCTGATCGCCAAGTCGGGCCGTCCCATGCTGGAGGTCATCGCTGAGATTTGCGACCTCGTCGAGGGTCCCGTCAGCGCCGAGGTCGCCGCTGTCGAGACCGAGGCCATGCTGGCCGAGGGCCGCAAGCTGGCGGGCGTCGCCCCCAATGTCGTGGTCAAGGTGCCCCTGACCCGGGCCGGCCTGACCGCGACAGGCGTGTTCACACGCGAGGGCATCCAGACCAATGTCACCCTGTGCTTCTCCGCCGCCCAGGCCCTGATGGCTGCCAAGGCCGGCGCGACCTATATCTCGCCCTTCATCGGCCGCCTGGACGACCATGGCGCCGACGGCATGGACCTGATCGCCGAGATCCGCGCCATCTATGACAACTACGACTTCGACACCGAAATCCTCGCCGCCTCGATCCGCACCACCGCCCATGTGACCGCCTCGGCCCTGATGGGCGCCGACTGCGCCACCATCCCGCCGGCGGTCTTCCTCGACCTGTTCAAGCACCCGTTAACCGAGAAGGGTCTTGATCAGTTCATGAGCGACTGGGCCAAGACCGGCCAGTCGATCCTCTAGAGTTCGCGTCCGATTGGGCGCCAAGGGTCGGGGCGGATGGACGGGATCAGTATCGACAGCGCGATGAGCGCCCACGAGGCCCAGGCTGCGGTCCGTGAGTACCTGCTTGAAAACCCCGGCGTGCTGCTGGACGATCCGGAGCTGCTGCGCCTGCTTGGCCTGCAGACCCTGCCGGAGAATGTGGTGGCCTTCGGGCCGGCCGCCCTGGCCAGGGTTCACGCCGCTCACCGCAAGGAATCGGCGGTGCGCCGCCAGCTGGAGTCGACCGCCCGGGCCAATTTCGCCGCCCAGGCCCAGACCCACGGGGCGGTGATCGACCTTCTGGAGGCCCGCAACCAC